>JAHKLW010000093.1:2500-12007 GCA_020854815.1 Methanofastidiosum sp.
CCGAGTGGAACCATCGTTCCATCTAACTATATAATTCCATGGAGATGCTTAATGCAGAGAATTGGAAGAAATTAGGAATGGCCTGACGATTTAGTCGGGTTCGGCCGATCTCTGGAGTCCGTGAAAAGAGGATAGAAATGAATTCTTTATGTTCGTACTGAGATCCGACACAGGTGCCCCTTGGTGAGAAGCCTAAGGCGTGTTGGGATACTCCAGTTAAGGGAATTCGGCAAAATAGCTCCGTAACTTTGGGATAAGGAGTGCGTACTGTCTTTAATCGGACGGTACGTCTCAGTAACTTGAGGGCTTCGACTGTTTAATAAAAACACAGCTAGCTGCTATCCTGTAAAGGTTTGTACAGCTGGTGACATCTGCCCAGTGCCGGCACGTTAACCCCGGTTCCAACCGGGCGAAGCGCCGGTAAACGGCGGGAGTAACTATAACTCTCTTAAGGTAGCGTAATACCTTGCCGCTTAATTGGCGGCTTGCATGAATGGTGTAACGAGAGCCCTACTGTCCCTAACTGGAACCTAGTGAAACCACTTCCTGGTGAATATGCCAGGGTCCCCCGATGGGAAGCGAAGACCCCATGGAGTTTTACTGCAGCCTGTCGTTGTTGCTTGGACTTTGATGTAGAGCGTAGTTGGTAGCCATCGAAGCAATCTCGCTAGGGATTGTGGAGGCACAAATGGAACACCAACCTTCCAAGTCTAAGCAACTAACCAACATTGTTATTGTTGGGACACCGGTAGGTGGGCAGTTTGGCTGGGGCGGTACGCCCTCGAGAAGGTATCGAGGGCGCCCTAAGGTTGACTCAGGTGGGTCAGGAATCCACCGTAGAGGGCAAGGCCAAAAGTCAGCCTGACTGGATATTGCACCACAAGATATCCAGAGGCGAAAGCCGGGCCTAGCGAACTCCAATGCCTCCTTGATGGGGGCTTGGACTAACAGAAAAACTACCCTGGGGATAACTGAGTCGTCCGGGGCAAGAGCCCACATCGACCCCCGGGCTTGCTACCTCGCTGTCGGTTCTTTCCATCCTGGGTCTGCAGCAGGACCCAAGGGTGGGGTTGTTCGCCCATTAAAGGAGAACGTGAGCTGGGTTTAGACCGTCGTGAGACAGGTTAGTTGCTATCTATCGGGGGTGTTGGTCGTCTGAAGGGAAGGTAGTCCCAGTACGAGAGGAACAGACTGCCGTGGCCTCTGGTGTGCCGGTTGTCTGATAAGGCATCGCCGGGTAGCTACGCCATAGTTAATAAGGGCTGAAAGCATCTAAGCCCGAAATAACCCCTGAAAATAGACAACCACTCTCTAATAGAAGAAGGGGATAGGTGACTATAACTTTAGTTAGAGACGAAGACACGGATAGAAGATCCGGTTGATAGGTCGGTAGTGTAAGTACCAAGCCTTCGGGCGAGGTATTCAGCTTACCGATACTAATAGTCTAAGGTTCATAATTCCGAAATAGTTCGAGGTCAAACGATAGGATTTGTCGAAGATTACTATGCATTCTGTTTTTATTAATTATTTGTTTAATGAAAGATATTTTAATATTATTATCATCTTTAATTTAGTAATTCATAAACTTTATATATGCAGACTTTTCATTAATAAATTGGGGATTATATGGCTCAGAAGTCAAGAACTCAAAGTTTAACTGAATTATTAAAGGAACTAGAGGCCACAACTCCTGATGTTGAAGCATCTGCTGTCGTATCGACAGATGGACTTATTATCGCAAGTTCTCTTACTCAGGATGTTGATGAGGACAGAGTTGCTGCAATGTCAGCTGCAATGCTATCACTTGGTGAGAGAACTTCTCAAGAATTAAAAAGAGGCTCTTTAGAACAAGTGTTTGTTAAAGGTGCCAATGGATATATCTTAATGATGGGTTCCGGTCAAGAAGCTGTGTTAACTGCTCTTGCCAGAAAAGATGCAAAATTAGGCTTGGTATTTTTAGATATGAAAAGAACTGCTGATGAAATATCTAAACTAATCTAATAGTCTTCTAAATTATTTTATTATTTAACAAAAATCTGATACTGACAGCTGTTTATGTTTTTCTCTAAAGTTCATTTTAACTTCAGAATCCGCCAATGTAATTTCTTGAGATGTATACTCTTTTATTTTATATTTTGACGATATGTCTATACTCAATTGCATATATTTCAAGATTGAGCCTTTTGTAACTGTTAATACAAGTTTATTGCTACATTTTGCACACTTTCCAGATAGAGGAACTCGCCTATAAGTAGTATTACATTTGGTGCATCTTACTTTCTGTTTTGAATATGATCTTATATTTCCTTTGATATCAGGTATGAAATGGGTCTTTAGAACTCTCTCTGCAACATCGTTTTCATCTACTGCCCTTATCTTTTTAGCAATGTCAAATTGAGACATAAGTTTTTCTTCCATAGAATTTAATGTAGTATAACTACTAGCTTTTGGTCCTTTAGCTATGTCGGATGTATGGTGTGTAAATTTAATTCCATAATAGGCTCCTTCTGTACCTAATCTATTTTCAACCCTTTCAATCTTTATTTCCTTCGGATGGATGTATTTTAACGTAGCTTCATAGAACTTCGCAGGATATCTCTCACATATATCCATGTTATGGACTTCTTTATCTACTTCTCTTGGGTCAATTCGTGTAGTTAATACAAGTGGGGCATCCATTTGACCGCCTCTTTTTTGAGGGAGATAATATCTAGAAAAATTAAGTAGAGGGTCCATCAAAAGCATTATCGAATCCTCATCTCCATCGCAGTTTCTTCTCTTGGCAGCATGAAAATACGGGTGGGCGTATACAACTTTAGTATCAGTAAATCCAACTATACGTCCAATAGTTCCGGCCGAAGTATGGGGTGCCAATCCAACTACTAATTGTCCTATAAGATCTTCTTTCTTTTCAAGATTATAGTATGGATTCAATCCATATATATTTTCTAATTCTTCGTCAATAAACTTAGAAACTTTGAATAAATAAGTTATTGAATCTGTTGGTACAATAAGATCCTGGACGTTTAGTTCAATTATTTGATTTTCATCTGAAAGCTCATTTCCAAGATAGTCCTTACTATATCCAAGTTCTTTTAGTTTTTCAATGCTCACATTAGCTTCTTTTGGAATAAAATGAGTCAATGGTGCGTCAGTTGCATCATACCTGCAAGTTCCATCCTTGAAAACGTAAATTTCATTGGAAGCCCTAAGTATGCCCTTTTCTATAGGTTCTGGGATTTTGTATTCAGAACTCATACCTTGTACACCCTTGACTTCTTTTGGAAGTTCATGGCCTAAATTCAAAAGAGCAAGACTCAAGTCTTCTTTTAAATTGACTTTTTTCTTTGAATATACTCTAAGCGGTGATCCACACTCAGGGCACTTTTCGCTGACTACACTTGAGCCTTCATAAGAGCATGTTTGATGAGAGCAACACATATACATCTTTGTCATACTCTCACAATTTGGACATTTGGTCAAGTGTGTCTTAGTATTACATTTAGGACATCTTTTATTAACTGACTCTACTTCTATGAAATTTTTTTGTGATGCTTTAATAAGACTTCTAGTAGAACCACCAGACATACCTATTGGGAATAAAACATGAACAGGTGGACTCATCTTTCTCTCCTTTGCTTTTTCTGGCCTTCCCATTCTACACCCAATAGTGGTAGGTATTGTATCTCTAATTTGAATCCCTAGTAAATTTGATACCATATCAAGAACAGTTTCACCATATGTTTGTTTGCCTGAAAGAATAAGTTTCATTATATAAGAGTCTATTTGTACATTCCCATCTGATACTTTATGCGGAACACACAAATTCTCAATAATTTTTTTTATCTTCTTACCATCTTCCAAATTAAAAAAGATAGAGTTCTCATTTATGGTATAATCTTCATAATTAATAAGATAATCCAAATCATCTGTTGATATATAATTCCAAAAGAAAGTATATTTTGGGTGGAGAGGGATCCCATATTTCTTTGATAATTCAATTGCTTCTTTTACTTCTGGAACTCTTTCGCCTTCAAATAAATCATTGATTTGTTCTTTATCCCCTTTTTCATCAAAAGCTTTTTTTAGATCTTGGACCCACCACTCTTCTACATATCCTGAAGGCATCAATAAGTGATTATTTTCCACAAAGTCCCCATATGCAATAAGAACATCACCTAAGAATATAATCTCCTCAACATCTTCTGGTTTTATACTCTCATAAGCATAAAGCCAATCACAGCTTTGATCTTTAAATTTTACATAAGGTGGGAGAATTGAATCCACAGGCATAGCAACTGTGGCTTTACCTGGCCTTTCAGTTTTAAGTTGAGTCCCCACCGCTATGAATCCATTTACTATTTCCATAGCTGCTGGATGATATCCCCAAGCAGCAAATCCAGTGTCTCTGCTACGACCATACCTTAGCCTAAATCCACCTTTACTACTGGGATGAGCTATAACAGGTCTTCCTGCAAGTAAATCCGAGAGATATTTCCAATTAGGTTTTATTTTTTCAGTTTTATCTTCACTTTCTTTTTTTTCTTCTTTTTTTATGTCTTTTATAAATTCCCAACCCTCTAACTCGAAAACCTTCATTACTTTTTCAATTTTCTTTGATTTTTGAATAACACCCTCGGCCAAAGCAAGAAGAGCTCCTCCTCTCACTTTATTTGTTTCAATCCTTGGAAGGTTTCTATATCCTGAAACCTCTATTTCTTCAGTGCTCTCTCCAGTAATTTCAATAGGAATATTTGAGAGTGCAATTATCACTTCCTTGTTGGATGGTTTATACTGCAAATGGGTTTTTCCTCTTTCGTACAATTCAATTTCTTCAATGAATCTCTGGATTTCTTCTTCCGTTGCCTTGTATTTAGAAAGTCCAAGAGTTTTTCTCACATAATCCCCCAAAAGAACTGAGAGTGCCGCTGCAGTTCCACCGGCAGATCTAATTGGCCCTGCAAAATATAACGCTAGATAATCAGTACCATCAAAATTAGTTTTAATCTTAACATCAGAAATGCCCTCTAAAGGAGCAGAAACTATACCTTCAGTCAAAATAGCAAGACCTGTTCTCACCGCCTGCTCAGCTAACTTTTCTTTTGAATTTTTCTTTGAATATTTTTCTGCAATAATTTCCTCTGCAATCATAATGGCAATTTTTTCTCTAGAATGGCCTTGTAGATCAAGTTCTTTTATCTTCTTTGCAACACCTTTTGGCCCTACTATCCCTTCTATTCTGCCGGCCATATCTGCAGCCAGAGGTATTTCAACAGATGGTGATGGGTCTAATCCTTTTTTTCTTGCTTCTTGGGCAATTTCATAAGCTTTTCTTGCTTCACTTTCTAAAGAATTAAAATAAGCTTCAATCAATTAGTATCCTCCACCGTCATTACAAAATCCCATAATTGAGAGCTTGTGAGTTTTTAAATCAAATATTGGAACTCGCCCCGGCGTGGGCATAATATTCCTCATCTTCTGGTAGTCAGTCTGCGCTTGCCAACCCCCAGAATTGATCATGGATGTTCCTCTATAATTACCATAACCATTAACATGAACATGTCCAGTATGAAAAATATCTGGATGGCTATCAATCAATAAATAATCCCTTTCTTCAGGCGAGATGGGAGTTTTACCACCATATACTGGTGCCAAATGTCTCTTTCTGAGCATTTCCTTCATTGCAGGCACAGGTTTATCATGGCCTACACCAGCTATCCCTTCAACAAAATCATAAATACTTGTTCCATGATAGACGACAGTCTTTACTCCATGCATTTCAAAAAAGCAAGGATTTGGAACCATATCGACATTTGGTAATTCATATAGTTTCTCAGCATACTGTTTTTCTATAGGTAATTGGGGCTCGCCACTTCTAGTTGCGTCGTGATTTCCGGGAGACATAATTATTCTTATCCAGTCTGGAACCATTGAAAGCAGTTCATAGAGTCTTTCATACTGATCATACACATCAAGTATTTCTAAATCTCTGTCCTGATTAGGATAGGTGCCTACGCCATCGACTAAGTCCCCGGCAATAACTAAATATTTTACCCTGGAAGCTAAATCCCTTTGGGCCGGCGATCCCATTCTAATATTCAACCATTTTACAAATTTTAAAAAAGATTTTTCTAGAAATGCATTTGAGCCAACATGTACATCTGAAATATGAACTGAGCACAAATCAACTTCACTTCTACACACTTCCCTCGAAACAGGTAAATCCGGGAATTCAAACTCTTTTCCGAATATTATCCCATCACCAAGAGTTCCCTTAATCCAGATGATTTCATCAAGCATAATATACTTGACCTTCTCGTCAAGTTCTTTTGAGCCTGAGAAAAATACTTTTATTCTTCCAGTATCATCTTCTACAGTTAAAATAAGATTTCCTTTCTTTGACTCATTTTTTTCTGTTATCATTCCAACTACGCTTGTTTCTTCACCCTTCTTTGCCCTCAAAGCTTCCCCTATAGGCATGAAATCTCTTGTAGATGGCCTTTCTCTGAACATCTTCTTCATCTTGGAATATCTGTCATTGAAAAGTTTAACAAAATCTTCTATTGAACCCTGTGATACGTTTTCTTGTTTAATGTTTTTAGTAAATTTAATTTCTGCGTCATTTTCTTTTGCAGGTATCCTTTTTCCATTAATAGATCTCTTAATCTCTGTTTCAGGTTCTTCTTCCAACTTAACTTCTATTTTTCCCTTTTCAATTTCTATAGGGATTTCATTTTCTCCATTAACATTTATAAAATTCTCAAGGTCATTATCATCAACAAATACTTTTCCCTTTTCCTTTAGAAATTCAATTAATTCCACATACCTGTTTTTTTGAATTAAAGCTAAGGCTTGGACGGAATTAACAGTAAGTATAAGATTGTTTTCTAAAAATAGATTATTTATTTCTTTATTAAATGATGTCGATTCTCCCACCAAATCACCATAGGATTAATGGGATTAGTTGTCGTAAATTAGGTCTTCTTCAAGGCTGTCCTCGAAGGTTTCTTCCTCTTCGTACCATCCCAATATCTCTTCTTTTTCTATGAGTTCCCACTCATCTTCAAAATTGATTAGTATGAGCTCTTCTCCACAGAATGGACATTCTATGTTTAATCCATCCTTTACTTCTTTAAACTCGATAACTTCCAGACATACAGGACAATCAATTTCCTTCATTCTATCCCTACCTATACCCCTTCACATAACTTTTAAATCTATCTGTGAATTTCAAAGAACACTTTTATTTTTTCTTTAAGAATTTCTTCCGAGTCAGGAATAAACTCTATACTATCTCTTATCCATTTGGGTATATCCTTTGACACAAATTTATTTGCAACTCTTTCATCAAGAAATACAATTAATGCTTTGTCTGATAAAAGTCGGTGGGCTCTACCCGCCGCCTGGCTCAATTTTCGGTGAGCAGGAAGATAATATCCATAATATTTCCCTTTTCCATAAAATACTCTTTGGTAGTATTCTATCTGTGCTTCTATTCTAGGAGTTGGTCTTGCATATGGCACTCCAACGATTATTACTGTATTCATCTCATTTCCAGGATAATCTCCACCCTCAGCATTTCTACCCCCCATCACGCCTAATAAGACGGCACCGTTTTTACCAGAATGATGCTTGAAGTCAGAAACTAACATATCATTTTCTCTTGAGTCCATGTTTCGCCTTTCTATAAAAATTGGTTTATCAGACATTAAAACTATGCCTGAGTTAAGTAAGCCATCAACGACTTCATAGGAAGAGCAGAATATCCCGACATTTGCAGGCACGGAATGAATAACATCTATAGCTTTGCGCGTTATTTTTTTGTACATTTCTTCATTCCTATGAGTTCCTTTTGTAGTTACTCCTTTTGTAACCATGCCTTTAATGTTTGAAGGTGAAAATGGAGAAGTAAATATTTTGAAAGCTGGATTTCTTAATCCAATAATATCTGAATACGCATCCAATGGCTCAAGAGTTCCTGACATATGCACAGAACCAAAAGCAAAATCTAAGACTTGTGTAGTTATAGGTCTTGGGTCAAGAGACAATATTCCAAGTTTCAATGTATCTTCGTCTTTTTTAGTTTTAGTTTTCTCAAAGGTATAACAGTACCCTTCACTTCCTCTTGCATTAAACCAGTTTCCAAGAAATGATGCGATTCTAAAAATGTGAGACCTGGGCATCTTATTCTTCTTAAGGCGGGTCTTTTGAACTTTTTCACCAACAGTCTTCATATAGACTATGAGATCAAAAAGAATTTTTTCAAAACTCTTAGAAACAAAAGGACCTTTCAAACCCTCAAGCCTTGTAAAAAGATCTTGATAGGTAATAATGGCTTCATCATCTTCTTCGAACTTAAAATCATTTTCTAGTTCTAAAAAAACATCATAAAATTTATTTAAAAATTCTGAGACAATAGGCTCTTCAAATTCTATTGACTCATTTATCGCAGCGGTAATCGAATAGATTGAAAGTTGATCTGAACCAAGATTTATTGCAAGCTCAGAGAGATTATGCGCTTCATCAAGAATCAAAATGATATCTTCAAGCGTTGCTCCAATACCTTCAAGGAAATTATCTCTTATTTCAGGGTGGAAAATGTACATATAACTACAAGAAATTACTTCAACTTTCTGGAGTATCCCCTTAACTACTTCATACGGGCACATATTTTCTTCAATACAAAGTGCAACGACATCTTGAGACAACGAGGGTTTTTGTGAAAGACTTACTTCGATCTCATAAGCTCTATCATCCTTCTCTTTCATATTTTCATAATACTCACATTTATTCTCTCTTCTTAATAATCTACAAACATGAAGTGCCATTGAAGTATCCATTTCATTATTGATA
Organism: Methanofastidiosum sp.; assembly: GCA_020854815.1. Taxonomy (NCBI): domain Archaea; kingdom Methanobacteriati; phylum Methanobacteriota; class Candidatus Methanofastidiosia; order Candidatus Methanofastidiosales; family Candidatus Methanofastidiosaceae; genus Candidatus Methanofastidiosum; species Methanofastidiosum sp. The sequence goes on from JAHKLW010000093.1 coordinate 11,354, forward strand.
ATAGTTGGGTGTAGACACATTGAATTTCTACCTTTTATAGAAATTCCTGATACCTCTACATTCTTCCCGATTTCCATCAACTCTTCCATAACTCTGTCCATCTGTTTATGAGTTCTGCAACAATAGACTATTTTTTTTCCAAATTTTTCTGCCAAAGGCAAAACTGCAGCTAGGACTGAGATAGTCTTACCAAAACCAGTGGCCGCTTCTACGATGGGATTCTTTTTCTGAATCAGACTAGTTTGAACAAATTGAATAAACTCCTCCTGATTTGTTCTGAAATTATCATAAGGAAAGAAGGAGTTCTCCATACTTCCATTTTAATTAGCTTATTAAAAAATGTTTGGATAGCTATTTATATTATAATTTCTAAAAAAAGAATATGTTAATACTTTCTGAAAATGATCTTAGATCTGTTCTTAATTATAAAAATGTCTTAAAAGCACTAGAATCCGGATTTATCGCATATATGAGAAAAGGAAAATTTCCCCTTAGAACAGCAATAGATGCTGATAAAAATAAAACAACAGTGTTGTTCATGCCTTCTTCTTTTTTAGACAAGTCAGGAGTTAAAATTGTATCATTATGCGAAAATAATCCTTCTAATAGACTTCCCTACACCAGAGGTATATATGTTTTGGTTTCACTAAAAGA
>JAHKLW010000094.1 GCA_020854815.1 Methanofastidiosum sp.
ATTGATAATGAAATCACAGTCGCTGTTTCATACTCGGGCGGGTCAGACAGCACCTCTACCCTTTATCTGTTAAAAGAGATGGGGTTTAAGGTAGTTGCACTCACATATTATCCCTCTGACATGATTGTCCCAAAGAGGACTAGATCTATAATCCAAAATGTTGTTAATCATCTCGACGTGCCGCACGAATACATAGAGGGCGACATCTCGGAGATTGTAAAAGGTGCACTTGAAGGGAGATACCATCCTTGTGGCAGGTGCCACAAACACATGGAAGAAGTCATAATTGAGGCCACTAAAAAGCGTGGCATAAACGCTGTTGCCTTTGGCGATCTTCTGCCTACAGGCTCCCAAACTATCTTAGTTAAAGATGGCATGATCCGAATTAATCTGCCTTCCTTATTAGCTCTCAAGAAGAAAGACATGAAATATATTTCTGGTAGAATACCTGGGTATGAGTCGCCAGGGTTTGGGTGTCCCTTGCTAAAGGAAGTTCACAGGTTGCATCCCTCGAAAAAGTTTTTCACCGCACACAGGGTTTTGCGGGAAGTTAGGGCAGGCATCCTAGAGTCAAATGAAGGATTAATTTCGTTAAGAAGCATATTCAGATTTGAGAGGGATTAATGTACATGGACCTTTCAAAAATTACCAGTTATTTTGAATCTGAAAATAAAAAGAGCCTTACAAAACAAGAAATAATTGACTCTAGAAGAGCGTTCTTCCTAGAAATAAAGGATGAATTTATTATTACCGGAGATGGTTCCCTTTCTCTGCAGTTCCAAGACACGATGCACTCATACATTGGCGCTCTCAAAGAAAGGCTTCATGCATACTCAATCCCTTCAAAGATAGGAGAAAGAGAAAGACTCCTTGACATATGTAGCGGGTTTGGCTACAATGCGCTTTACGCAATGCACCATAATCCTAAATTAGAGATTGATATGGTAGAAAAGTTTTGGGAGATATCGGCAGTTTCACTCATAATCCCCATCCCAGAAAATTATTCTTTTCTAATTCCCCAGTTTGAAAGACTAAGGGGTGCAGTGGAGCATAAGCTTCACAAAATGGGATTAATCAAAAACTGTGCATATGAAAATGACCCGAGCATTAGGCTTCACATTGGTGATGCCGAAGAAATCCTATCTGATTTGAAAGTAAAATATGATGCCATATTCTTTGACCCATACAAGTCTGAAGTTTCACCTGAACTTTTCACAATTGAATTCGTAAAGCTAATGGTCAATAGGCTAGACGAAAATGGGGTATTCTTAACTTACCTATCAAATTATGCGATCAGGTCGGCACTTTCCTGCTATGTAAACATCGGAAAGGTAGATTTACCATTAAAAAAAGTCGAAGGAACAACAGCATCCCTCTCTAAAGAAGAAACGCCACTTGACTCTTATGAGGAGAGGATTATCGCATTAACTGAGCTCGGGGTACCTTACAGAAAAGCGGATTGTCCAGAAGACATACTACTAAATAGACTTCAGGAGCGAGTCTTCATGAAGAACAGGTATCTCTTGCCCTCATCAAAAAGGAGCATTGTAAACTTCGAAGACGCTTTTTCAGGAAATGATACCAATTTAAAAAAAAGGCTAGAGGATTTTGGATTAACAAATGAATCTGCAGAATATATCATATGCCCGCAAAAAGAAGAATGCATCTGTAATAAGTGTGATAGAAGATATGGCACAACAAGCCTTAGAATCAGAGAAATGAGAAAAAGGATTTATGAAATAAAGAATTTTAATCGTGAGGCCTGTCCATATACTCAATGATTTCATCAATGTAGAGCTTCATCTTCTTAAACTGCCTCTTTGTAATTTTTTTGGGATGGACTATCTCGTTCCTGATTTCTGTCAACTCTATCAATCGGCCTTTTATCCAGCCGATGCTGACAAAATAGTACTCAAAGACATCCTTCCAGTTGTCTATCTCCTTTTCATTGTTCTTAAAAAGTATTATAGGGAGATAATGGGAGAAGTCTGTATAAAATAATGGCGGATAAACTTCCCTTTTTCTGACTATTGCATCGTTTTGTCTTTTCAAACAGATTGATTTTATGAAGTTGGGGATGCCTCTGTCCCACCAGGAGGGGCCGTACTTTCTTTTCAACGCTTCAAGGATGAACTCCCTCAAAAAATTCTCAAATTCTGAAATCATTGAATAGGCATCTTCGTTTGTGAAATCATCTTCTAGATTTTTAGACTTCCTTTTTTCAAGTGCCTTATTAATAGCTTCAAGGAGGTCTTCAGTTCTTATGGGTTTATTTATTAGATAGTCATCTCCGCCTTCCCTTAATGTTTCAACGGCCAGCTCTTCAGAGCCGTAAGCGGTCATGACGATAATCGGGATGTCAATTTCCTTTTCTCTCACATTTTTCAATACATCAATGCCTGATATCTTCGGCAGCATTATGTCAAGGAGGACGATATCATATTCATTATTTAAAATCTTAGTTAGGGCCTCTTCGCCATCGACTGCAACATCGATGTCGCTTGCAACTGATTTTATCATCGCCTTGATAAGTTTTACATTATCCGCTGTATCATCAACAATCAATATTTTACTCATTTATCTTCCCCTTGTTTAATAGGTATCTCAAATATAAAAGTTGACCCATTTCCAGGTTCACTTTCCGCCCAGATAAGTCCTTCATGAAGTTCGATATAATGCTTTGAAATTGAGAGTCCAAGGCCTGTGCCACGGTAGCTTTTTGTCTCAGAGCTATCAATTTGTCTGAACTCATCGAATATTACGTCTAGCTCATCCTTATTGATCCCTATCCCTGTATCCTGAATTTCCACCCTTACGTGGTCATCCACTTTAAATGCCCTAACAGCAATCTTCCCATTATCCACATTGAATTTTATGGCATTTGTCAAAAGATTTAGTAAGACCTCTATTATCTTATCCTCATCAGCAACTATGTCATCGACTTCACGCACATTCAATGAAACCCAGATATTCTTATCCTTTGTTAAGGGAGAAACTATCTTTAGAGTTTTATTTATGGCATCCTGCAAATCAAACTCAGTAAGATAGAGTTTTGATTTTCCAGCATCAAGCCTTGATAATTCCAGGATATCGTTTATGAGTTTCAAAAGGATCTCTCCGTTTCTCAAAATAGTCTCAAGATAGTCGGCCTGCTCCTCATTCAACTTGGCTTCGTTTAGGACTACCTCAGAAAACCCTATAATCGATGTCAAGGGAGTCCTAAGTTCGTGCGTGATGTTGGCCAAAAATTGTGATTTTAATTTATTGGCTTCTGATATCTTCTTGTTTAGCTCTACAAGCTCTATATTTGTCTCTGATAGCTTTTTATTTGCTTTTTGAAGTTCAAGCGTTCTCGCTTTAACCTTTCTTTCAAGGTCATCATAGGATTTTTTGAGATCCTTTGACATGTCGACAAAAGCCTTTGCAAGTTCTCCAACTTCATCTTCACTATTGATATCAATCTTTGGTTTTAGGTCACCTTCGGCAAGACTCCTTGATGCATAGACAAGCTTCCTAAGGGGTCTTGTTATCCTGTCCGCCATAATGACACCAAAAAACACTGCGATGATAATTGTTGACATTACAATAAGAATAAAACTATTTTCAAATTCTGATATTGGCTCAAACAGAGTGTTTGTTGAATACGTCACCACAACAATCCAGAAGTTATTCCTATCCACCGAAGATGGAAAAACTGGCGAGTAGGCTATAATCTGGTCAGTTCCTTCTGAGATAGTACCGCTTGTGCCTGAAAGAATCTTAAGAAATCCTTGAGCTTTATACTGGTCGATAAAACTCTCCCCGGCAAAATAAGGATTTGATATGCTCGAAGTTCCCACCTTAGAGATGTAATAACCTTGCTTATTTAATATGAAGGTATTTAGATTTGACCTAGCAGAAAGCTCTAATATTGGGCTTAATACTCTCTGTGCAGGAAAACTTATGAGAATAACACCCCGTCTGATGCCGTTTGAGTCAAAGACAGGTTTCGCATATGTTACTATGAGATCTCCAGAATCAGTTTTTATTTGGGAAGAAATTTCAAGAGAGGAAACATATAGCTGGCCTCTAGAAAGGGTCATTGTCTTTTGAAAATACTCTTCTTCTGAAACATCGTAGAGGGCAGAAGTTGTAGCAATAAAAACCTGATTCCAGTTATATACTAACTTTACAACCTCTTTTCCACTCTCATCGATATAGACAACACTTGAATAGGCCTTTTTCGAATTTGTGAAGTTATAGAACTCTTCAATCAGCCGCTCCCGATATACGATATACTCAATGATAGAGCCCCTGTTCCTTGCATCTACCAAAGCTCGTAACGATGCCGACTGACTTAGAAAATCAATATCGCTTTCGGCAACCCCCAAAGATTTCTCTATTTCCTTTGCAGTAATCTCAGCTTGTTGCTCCACGACCTTCAAGGCATCATTTTCTAGATAATTTATGGTAAAATTAATACTGTAATACCCAATTGCAACTACAGGTACCAAAAGTACTATTAGGTATGTAGCTATGAACTTGTTTCTAATTCTCCTCAAAAAAGGTATACTAACCATCTATCTAGACCCTCTTATCTAAATATTTCTTTAAGGCTTTTAAATCTTGTTGGAGAATTATACTATATAAATTTATTTCTTTATTTCCTTTTGTCTAATGTGATTATATTTATATTTAATAAGTTTAGATTTATATATGAGGAAAAGCTCCAAATTGTAAAGGTGACATTTTGAAAAATCCGGTCTGGGAGAATGTGGGTTCAAAGTACGCCCATATAACAATGGCGCACCCCTGCTTTAATGAAAAATCTCATTTCACAGTGGGTAGGATACACTTGCCAGTTGCACCAAAGTGCAACATTCAGTGTAATTACTGCACCAGAAGCATAAACAAATGTGAGTTTAGGCCTGGTGTTTCGGCATGCATATTGAGCCCAAAAGAAGCCCTAGATAGATTGACTCAAACTCTAAAAGACACTGAGAATCTGAAAGTTGTGGGGATAGCTGGGCCCGGTGAATCGCTTGCAAATGAGGCCACATTTGAGACACTGAAGTTAATCGATGAGAAATACCCAGAACTCATAAAGTGCCTTTCAACAAACGGGTTAATGTTAAAGGAGAGGGCAAAAGAGTTAGCGAATCTTGGCGTCAAAACTGTCACAGTGACTGTTAATGCCTTAGACGAAGAGATAGCAGAAAAAATTTACTCGTGGATTAACTTTGATAAGGAGATCATCAAAGGAAGGCAAGCAGCAAGAAAGCTCTTGGAGAAGCAGTGGGAAGGTATACTTGCTGCAAAAAAGGCGGACATGCTTGTAAAGATCAACACTGTTTTGATCCCAGAAATTAATCTCAGTGAAATTGAGAAAATTGCACTAAAAGGAAGAGACTATGGCGCTGACCTTATGAATATCATACCATTAATCCCCCTAAACAAGTTCAAGGAGCTAAGGCCACCTACATGTGAAGAGATTTCTGGAGCTAGAGAAAAAGCAGGAGAATATCTGCCGCAATTCAAGCTCTGCAGGCAGTGCAGAGCAGATGCTGTCGGTATACCAGGTCATGATAGCGACTATAAAAAAGAGGGTAGGTCAGATTCAGAGTATTTTCACGGTTAGTTAAATTTTTAAATTGATTTATATTTTTTTCAAAGGAGGTGAATGCGTTGATAACAAAGGATATGTCTATTGGAGATATAGTAGAACAATTCCCAGAAACAGTTCCTGTTTTCATGTCACACGGACTTGGATGCATTGGTTGTGCAATTGCCCAGTTTGAGACTTTAGAGGAAGGAGCAATGGCTCACGGGATTGATGTTGAGGTCCTTGTACAGGATCTAAACAAATCAGTCAAAAAATAATTTTTTATTTTAATATCTATTTTTATAAAAATAAATAAATTTAATATTTTATTTAAGGCTAGAATAGGGATCTGTTACGGCATAGATGTTATCAAAGCCTTTTCCACGCAAATAAGTTGCGCTACTCACAGCTCTAGCCCCACTAGCACAATAGAGTATAACTTTTCGATCCTTTGGTATCTCGCTTATTCTAGTACTAATCTTGTCGGAGGGGATGTTGACTGCACCTTGCAGGTGTCCGCCTGCATACTCTCCAGCGGTCCTTACATCAACTAAATAAATATCTTCTCCGCTTTGGATCAATTGCTTTAGTTCCGAGGCCGAGATATTCTTCCCTATACCCGGGGTAGCTGGAGTTTCAGGTTTATTGGATTGACTTGCTATTTTAGAAATTATTTGAGCAAGATACATATCAACAGCAGCCTTTGTATACTCCCGGTCAGAGCCTGCAAGTACAAAGACTTTTTGATTTTTCTTGTAGGTGTCGCTTGTTTCATACATCATCCTGTATTTTTTAGTTTTGAGATTATTCTGGTCAGAGTCTGATAGAATTCTTTTGGAGATGCCGCCTGTATGTTCCTTTGCATCAGGGCCTCCTAGTATTATTATGTAGTCATAAGAATCGTATCCGCCATCTTTTTCCCCAAAATAATCAACTGCAAGATTATTACTTTTTAAGATTGAGATAAGGCCAGGATTCATCTCGATGTCAATGCTATTTGCAACGACTGCAACTTTACTTTCGGCCATTGTCCCAGGCAGTATACTTAAAGATAACACCAATAAAATTAGTATAGAAAATATTTTCCTTTTAATCATGTAAAATAATTTTGAAAATCAGATATAAGAGTTTCTACTATTAAACAAATATCTATTTTTACAAGAAAATATAAAAAGAGCTTTTCTAAGTTTTTTCTAATGAAGGCGTTCAAGTTAAAAGAAGGAGTTTTTTGGGTAGGTGCAATTGACCACAATCCGCCTAATTTTGGGCCATCTCTTCCAAAAGGCACCACCTATAATTCTTACCTGATTTCTGATGAAAAAACAGCCTTGATTGATACCGTAAAACATGGGTTTACCCAAGAGAACCTCTTGAGGATAAATGATGTCACCAATATATCTAATATTGATTACGTTATAATCGGAAACTATTGCATGGACCATTCAGGGAGCCTCCCATTCCTTATGAAAAGGGCAAAGAACGCAACTATCGTTACAACTGACGATTCTAAAAAAGCAATTGAAAAGTATCATAACGGCAAATGGGATTTTGAGATTGTTCGCGATGGGGATTCAATTAATCTTGGAAAAACAAATCTTTTGTTTAGAGAGTTTAAATTAAATGATAATGAGATATTACTGACTTATTTGAAGGAGGACAACATACTCTTTTCCGGTGATTTATTCTCCCAACATGTCGCTTCTTATAATAGAATGGATACAGATATAGAAAAACTAGAATTCGATGCACTTTCCTATTTTGTCAATTATCTGACGCCCCTAACTAGACTGCCTGATTTAAATGATATAGAGGTCTTAGCGCCAAACCACGGCTTTATTTGGTTTGAAGGTGTAGAAAAGATAATTGAAAAATACCAAAGCTGGATTAAAGGGAAATCAAAAAATAAATTCACTTTGATATACAGCTCTACATGGAGGGGCACAGAAAAGATGGCATACGCAATAGCAGATGGTGTTGGGAGAACTGGAACTGAAGTTGAGGTAATAAACTATGAAAAAATGGATACAGGGTACATCCTAACGAAGCTCTTTGAATCCAAATCAATTGCTGTAGGATGCCCCTCTTTTAAAAATAGCGTGCCGCCTGAGATATCAAAGCTATTTCATTATCTTAAACTTTTAGGATTGAGAAATAAATCTCTTACGTTGTTTACCTGCTACTCTGATAGGCAAAGCCCTATCCCTCAACTTCTAGAATTGACTCCAAATCTAAATTTTGAATTGATTGATTGGCCTTTAGAAGTTCAGTATGCGCCAAGTGAAGAAGAAATTAATTTATGTTATGAGCTAGGGATTAGAATAGGCGAAAGGACTAAAAATAATAAAGAAGAATAGTTATTATGGAAAACAATCAGAAAGTTAAGATCATTGAGACTGCAATTGAAGCTGAAAAGGAGACTTTGAGAACTTACATAAAATCTGCAATTAAAGTTTCAAATGCCGTTGGTAAGGACATGTTTTTGAAATTAGCGCTTGATGAGATCAAGCACAGGGAGATTCTAGAAATTGCACTAAAAGCCCAGATGGAAGGTGGAAAATGCATATTCCCTGAAGTTGAAAAAAGTGAAGTAATTAAAATTGTCCCTGATGTTGAAAAAGAGATTGAAAAAACAAGTTATCTCGGCCAGGACGATTTAGCTATTTTGATGCTGGCCCAAAAAGTTGAGAAAAACGGTATAGAGTACTACAAGCAGTGCATAAAGGATTCATGGGATGAAGAATCAAAGAAGATGTTTTCTTACCTTGTAAGGATGGAGGAAGAGCACTTCGCGCTGATCCAGACACAAATTGACTATATTGGGGGAACAGGGTACTGGCTTGGGATTAGAGAATTCACTCTCGACGACTAGTTCACTTGAAATCCCTTATCAAAGAATCTAGATCACCGAACCTTACCTTCTGCTTGCAAAGTGATGGCAGATACACTGCTGCCTTGCCGGAGTTTGTAGCTGTTTTTTCATACATCTCCTCGATAGGTGTTACCACCATACAAGTGTCAGCTAAAAGCTTTGCATACTTCTCTATCTCTTGCGCAACGCCTGTTCTTTCAAGCTCATTTTTGACATGCCTTGAGGTGCATATCCATATGTCCCCTTTGAACTGTCTGCCCTCCTTTTTGAAGAGTTCCAATGCTTCTTTTACTTCCCCAACTGAGCAGTGTGGGCATCCTATGCAAATCAATTCCATATCGTCAGAAGAGTTTAGCTTGCACTTACTTTCTTCTATCTCCTCTTTTCCAATCTCTATTTTTTCTAGCTCATCACCAATAGCCTTACCATATTCGGGGGTCAAATCTTCAACATGGTAGAGGGCAACTGACCCAGAAGCTGCCATTGAGGCGCCGAGTGATTTTAGTTTGTCAGAGTTGAGTTCTAGATTTTTGAAGTAAGGGATTTTATTTCCCACTATTGAACCAACGTAGTTTCCTAAAGCACCCACATCAGAAAAAGATTTTATTTTTGTCTTGATATCAACGATTATCCCTGCTTTTCTATTTTGTTCAAGATGCAAGCCATAGTTTGGAGTCTTCCCTATTATGCTTGAGGCAAGGGAGGATGGTCCCCCTTCCCTATTGCTCTTTGCTCCAAGTACTGAATTTACAAATGATACTGCAGAAGACTCACTCCATGCAACATGCTCTCCGCAATTTGGTCTGTTTCCAATTAGATAAGGGGTGCATGTGCAACTACAATCTATTCCCATCTTTAGATATGCATCAAGGATGTCAAGCTGCTTTTCAGCAAATTCTTTTTTTATCCCCATCCGCTGCCATTCAGTTGAATCCATTCCTATGGGATTCAATGTGGACTTTACCTTAACTCTAGAACTTTTAGCAAACTCAGATACAAAGAAGAGCCCAGCATCGCCTATAGTCTTGTAAGAGGCCCCAGCTATCTGGCATGACGAAATAGGGATAAGTTTATCGGCACCATAGATATCTCCAAGGGATGATAAAATTTCCATTGATTTTTGAGCGGCATAACCTTCTTCTCCGTCTAATATCCGCTCCTCTTCCTTAGAAAGATACATACTCTATAATTTTTTCCCAGTGTTATAAATCTTTGGAAAAGGCAATCCTAAATAATAAGTATATTTCCTCGCTTTCTTTCATCATAAATCACAACTAAATCTTTCAGGACTTTATCTTTAATATAAGGACTCAAAGCTCCTTCTGTAACGAGATCAATCTTTTTTCCCAAAACATCGGCTAGATCAAGCTCTATTCCAACCATTTCAAATAGACTTTTTACTTCGTTAAATTCTACGAGAATATCAATGTCGCTATCCGACATATCTTCTCCCCTTGCAACTGATCCAAATATGCCGATTTTTTTAGCGCCGTGCTTTGTTAGAAAAGAAACAAGTGTTTTGTTTCTTTCTGAAGGATTCATAAAATAAAATATGCTAGTCTTGTATTTATAGATAATGGTTTGTATTGAATCTCAAACTGGTATCTTCAGTTGAATCCTCTTTGCTCTTTCTTCTTCATGTAGAGCGTCCTAAAGCTTCCTATCTCAGCGTATTTTACACCATGCGGCACATACTTGCCTTGGTGTAGATACTTCCACCAGTGGACAACAAATCCTCCAACAGCAAGCTCCTTTAGTTTTCCTTTTTCCCTGTATTTTGAGAGTTTAAGCTCATTTTCTAAGGTCCTAATGTCTGAGACCGTATCCCCACCGTTTATGAAGAATTTGCTTGATTTATTCAATACTTCCTTACAAAAGCTGTTTGTTGTAGACTCTGTCTTGCAGCAGTCTAGAACATTTCGCTCTTCCCATGAGCCGTTCTGGAGAAATATCCTCTTTGCAGCCATGTTCCCTATCATTGTGATGCTGTTTGGCCCTATTGATTCAAACTTCCCTTCCCCTATATCCTTTAAATTTACAGTCTTCGTCGTGCCATCTGCTTTTTTGATGTTGACGTCAATTGGCAGTATCATACTGATTGAGCCGTTATCAATTTTTTTTGCAATTTCAAGGGCATTTTCTTTGACTTTTTCCCAGTTTTTCTTGTAGAATTTTTCTATCAATTCTGTGTTTTCCTTTCCTATAGAAGTTGGAAGTGTCCTTTTTAGAGATACTGCCTTTTGGGATAGTGCCCAAAGTAGCAATACAAAAACAGGCCCTCCATTTAGGACAACCATGAGATCGTCCCTTCCTTCGGTAAGTCGTATCGCATCAAGTTTTTCTGACTTTGCCCCTGCGACTCCCCACATCTTGAGCTCACTTGTGTCAGTATAGAGCTGAGTTATGTCGTAGAGCTCACTTATGAACTGGTCATTACAGTAGCAACCATCAGCAAACAATCTAAGAGATAGTGAATCCCTGTGGCAGCATGACAGTGCACCGTTTATCTTTTTAAACTGGGTAAAGTATTTCCAGAATTCAGTTTTTGTAGATTCACTTGGCGGAACAAGCTCATCATCACAGACCTTTCTGATGTTTTCCAAAAAAACAATTGAGTCCTTGTTTGACTCGTTTAATTTTTTAAGTTCACTTAGATCCCTTGCAAAGAAGATGTTCTTTATGGGAAGTGAACTTTCTATCTTGCTATTATCAATTTCAAGTTTCAATTCGTTAAAGTTTTCTTCAATAGATTTCTCAGCCTTTGACGCATGAGCAACTATGAGAATGTTTGACCCTGGCTCCTGGTGTTTTCTTAAATCGCAGATCGTGTCAACGGCCTGCTCCATCCTAACTGAAGGGCCGGGGGGTCCGTTTATATCAGTCCTGAAATAGGCCGTCCCCGTCGTTTCAGGAAGATCAGAAAATCCAGCAAAAACAAGATCGTGATGTGGAGTTTTTAATATCTTCATGTTCTCCCTCTGTCATTAAAAACAGTCAAAAATTTATAAAGGTATTGCCAAGTATTCGCTAATGTGTTATCTGCCAAATATTTCGATTCTGTTATTGCATCAAAAAATAGCGATATATAAATTACCTATCTTTTTTCCCCCACCCAGTAAATATTTATATAGTAGTTTTAATAATTAATAATAGGGATTAAATTGACTGACATTCTTATGGAAAGACTGGACCACATTGAAGAAATGCTAAAAGAAATCAATAGTAAAATTGATAATTTTTTAGGATTTGAAGAAATTACAGATGACGAAAAAGAAGAATTTAAGAAATTAAGGGAAGAAATTAAGAATGGACAATATGAGATATATGAGAATACATTTTGTGACTAAAAATGTATAAGGTAATTTTATCACACAAATCTTCTAGTTTTATAAGAAATCTTCCTAAATCTAATAAGAAAAAATTATATATGATAATTGATCATCTAAAAGAAAATCCTTATAGTTTTCCATATAAGAAAATCAGAGGAGAAACAAATCTTTATAGAATTAGAATAGGTGGCTTTAGGATTTCTTATGAAATTTATGAAAACGAGAATATAATTAATATATTGAAAATAGGTAAACGAGATAAATTTTATCAGTAATAAGTTTCTGCCCTTGTATTTATATGATTAAATAAAAGAGAAATATTAACATTAAAAAAGATTCTAATTTTCTTCTTCTTTCGTTTCTTCAATCTTTTCAGTGTACCTGCACTTTGGATAACTACTGCATCCAATGAATGGACCGTAGAATGATTTCTTTATGACAAGGCCCGCTCCGCACCTTGGACATTTTTTTCCATCCATTGGTGCTGAATAGTTGTTCTTTGATGGACACTCAAGATTTATGCAGACTGTTTGAGGCCTTGATCTTTTTCTTGTTGCAATCACGACTGGAAATCCACATATCTTACATTTGTCTTCAGTTGGATTGACGATGCAGTTACTTGGCAGTGAAAAAGTAGCATCGCACTCTGGATATCTTTGGCATGCTATGAAAGGGCCGAATCTTCCGGTTCTAATAAAAAGCTCCCCCTCTCCACACATTGGGCAGATACCGATATAGTTCCTCCTTCTCTCTTCCCTCTCAAGGTAGACTAAGAGCTCCTTTCCTATATCTTCCTCATTTTCTTTGAATTTACTGAAAATATCAATGAGTTTTTCCTTTGCCTCGGAAAGTATTTCTTCCTTAGTTATCTCATTCTCCTGAATCTTTTCCATCTGCTCTTCAAAATGCTTCGTTAGCTCAACTGAAACTATGTCCGGACAGTATTTCTCTAAGGTACCCACTATACCTTCACCAAGGTCAGTCACAATTATCTGCCGGCCATCGATATAGTTTCTAGTATAAAGGATGTCAACCATGTTCGCCCTTGTTGCTTTTGTCCCGATGCCAAGTTTTTCCATCTCAGATACGGCCGAAGCTGGATTGTAACGTGGAGGCGGCTTTGTCGCCTTTTCTTCCTTCTTTGGAGAAATCTTTTCTATTTTTTCTCCTTCAGATAGCTCAGGCAGTATAACTTCTTCAACACCAGAATAATCGCCATAGTATTTCAAAAATCCTGGATCAATTCCAACTCTGCCACTTGCAAAAAATGAGTGGCCGTTTACATCAATCTCAACTGATATCGATTGATACACATACGGCTTTCCAAAGACAGCAAAGAACCTCTTCACAACTAGGTCGAAAAGTTTCGCCTGGTCATCGTTTAATTTCTTTGGAACTTCCCCTGTTGGGTGAATTGCAGGGTGCGCGGGATCGTCCTTTTTCCCCTCAGTTGGGATAAGATTAGTTTTTAGAAGCTCTTCGCAGTGATCTGAATAATCGTCAACTTTCTTTAATTTTTCCATAATGGCCCTCAAATTAAGGCTCTTTGGAAATTTTTGAGATGAAGTCCTTGGATATGAGATAAGCCCTGCCTCATAAAGTGACTGTGCAATATCTTGAGTTCTCTTTGGCAGGAAGCTAAAGTTCTTGTATGCTTCTTTCTGCAAGGTGCCCAGGTCAAAAGGATAGGGGGGATTTATCCGCTTCTCTTTCTTTGATACCCCTGTTACTACTGCAGATTTATTTTTGATATCTTTAAAAATGGCCGAAGCTTCCTTCTCATCAAAGAACTCCTTTTGGTATGATGCCTTGACAGAGATGCCGTCCTTTTTGAATCCAATAAACAATATCCAGTAAGGCTCAGATACAAACCTGCATATCTCCATTTCTCTCTCTAATAGAAATTTCAATGTGGGCGTCTGGACCCTGCCTGCAGAGAGTGTCACATACCTTCCTGAGACCTTTTTCAAAGATTCAGTCATAGCCTTTGAGGTATTGATACCATAGTACCAGTCAAGGATATGCCTTGCAAGACCTGCGTTTATCATTGGGTAGTCTGGCGGGTTTAGATTTTCATAGGCAGATACAATCTCATCCTTTGTCAGCGATGAGAACTTCATCCTATATGACTTTGATATGTCAGTCTTTGCGCCATACAAAAGTGCGTTATTCCCGATAACGGAGCCCTCGATATCGTAGTCGCATGCATTTACAAAAGTGTCCATGTCCTTTGATATCTCTTCAATAAGTCTTACGTAAGGCTCGACGTACTTACTTTTCTTGCTGTTCTTGAAAGTTTCAACCCACTCTACATCAAAAAAAGGATAATCTCTGATAGGTGTTCTCTGTCTCAGTTTGTAAAGGTGGCCAACTGCAGAAACAACATAGATTTTATTGTCGCCATCTTCGACTTCATAATACTTTATTCCCTCATGCTGATTTTTCTTGGCCTTGCCGAGGAAGTTTGCAATCTTCTCTGCCACATTTGGCTTTTCGGTCAATATGAGGGTATTCATTGGAAAGGGAAAAAGAAATCGACTTATAAGGCTTTTCAAATATTTAAGGTAATCTACAAAAATATTATTTTATTATCCCAATATTTTCATGTTTAACTATCTCATTGTAGTTCTTGTAGCCCAAGATTGACTCTATCTCATCAGTATTTCTGCCTTTTATCTTCTTTAGTTCTTTTTCTGTGTAGTTTGTTATGCCTTTGGCAAAAACTTCATTGTTTTCTTCAATGGCAACGATGTCGCCGGCATCAAAATCCCCCTCAACATCAATAACGCCCCTTGGCAATAGACTTTTGTGGTCGAGAAGCGCTTTCTTTGCCCCCTCATCGATAACTATCTTGCCTTTAGGTTTCGATAGAGTGATCCACCTTATCTTGTTTTTCTCAATATTCTTTTTTGGGAGGAAGAGGGTCCCGATATCTTCACCTGACATGACTCTTAATATCAGGTCTTTTTCTTCACTTGACGCAATGACCATGAAGCAACCTGACTTTTGGGCAATCTTTGCTGCCTCTAATTTTGTCTTCATCCCGCCTGTACCTTTGTCCCCGGCTTTCCCGCCATAGCTTTCAATTTCGGGAGTTATCTCTTTTACCACCGGTATCTTTTTTGCATCTTTCGCCTTCTTTGGATTCTTTGTATAAAGACCGTCTATATCTGTCATTAATATTAATAGGTCTGCCTCGACCTTACTTGACACCATTGCTGAGAGTGTATCGTTGTCCCCAAACGTATCGCCTATCTCGTGGACGCATATGGGATCATTTTCATTTATGATTGGTATGACGCCTAGCTCTAAGAGAGCTGACATGCTGTTCCTAAGATTAAGGTAAGTTTTCCTGTCAGAAAAGGCATCGTATGTTAGAAGTATCTGCGCGGCCTTAAAGCCGTACTTATCAAAAGCCTGGCTCCACTCATGCATCAGAATGCTTTGACCCACAGCCGCAGTAGCCTGCTTTAAGGGTATTGATTTTGGCCGCTCCTTAAAGTCTAATGCCTCGCAACCTGTGCCTATCGCACCAGAAGAAACTAGTATCAGGTCCTTCCCTTGGGACTTTAGCATAGAAACCTGTCTTGCGATATCACTTGCAAAGGCTCTGTTGAACTTTCCATCCTTTGCGGTAAGGCTTGAAGTACCAATCTTCACAACGATTTTCTTTGTGTCTTTGAATAGCTCTTTTCTTTCAGTCATTTTCTCTTCCTTCTGGGTCTCGTTACATCAATTTCTTATGGGTGAAAGATTTTGCACCCTTTCCGACATAATCTCCTACCTTGTGTCCATTACCTATCAATTTATACTTGTAGATTAGCATGCCTTCCATACCTGTTGGCCCTCTAGCATGAATCTTTCCAGTGCTGATTCCTATTTCAGCACCCTTTCCATACCTAAATCCGTCTGCAAACCTTGTGGAGGCGTTTAGCATAACTGATGATGAATCAACAAAATTCAAAAAGTAATCCGATGAATTTTTGTCCTCTGTTATTATAGTGTCTGTGTGGTGGGAGCCATATTTATTGATATGAGATACAGCCTCTTCAAGAGAGCTCACGACTTTTATTGAGATTATGAGGTCGTTATATTCAGTAGACCAGTCCTTGGCTTTTGCCTTTTTGACTTTCAAATCTTTTAGAATCTCATAGCTCTCTTCACAGCATCTCATCTCTACGCCCGCTTCCTTGTACATCTTTCCCATCTTTGGGAGGAACTTCTTTGCTGATTTCTCATGGACGAGAAGAGTTTCAATGGCATTGCATACTGCAGGGTACTGGACCTTTGCATCAAAGCACACATCTAGCGCCTTTTTCTCATCATACTTTTTATCGACATACGCATGACATATACCATCAGAATGACCCAATACAGGGATTTTGGTGCTTGACTGTACAAACCTTACAAACTCGTTTGAGCCCCTTGGTATAATAAGGTCAATGTACTTATCAAGCTTTAACATCTCAGTTACATCTTCCCTTCTTTCAAGGAGCTGGAAAGCCCCCTTTGGGATAGATTTGTTGGTAATAGCGTTTGTCAGAACATCAAAGATGGCTTTGTTTGTCTTTGCTGATTCTCTGCCGCCCTTTAATAAGACACCATTTCCGCTTTTTAGAGCAAGGGAGATTATCTGTGGGACAACATCAGGCCTTGCTTCAAAGACCATCCCGATCACTCCAATTGGAGATGCAATCTGGTA
>JAHKLW010000095.1 GCA_020854815.1 Methanofastidiosum sp.
CTGCAAGTGCTTTTTTAAAATTTACAGAGGGATTCTATAAAAATCCGGGAAAGTATATATCTCGAGAAGTGTACGATGTCAGGCCAATTGAGAATGGTGTCTTAATTCATTACAAAGGTATATTTGAAACTAGAGATAATGTTGCCATAACAGTAACTTTCGAAATATCAAATGAAGAATATAAAATTAAGAAAATAAGATTTTATTAAATAATTATTTATTCAATTACTTATATCACAATAAGTAATCTTTTAAATGAACTTTGATTTAAGATAGTCATGGAAAACGATAAATTAGATGAAATTGATATAAAAATATTGAACGCTTTACAAGATAATTCAGAAATTAGCTTTGAATCCTTAGGTAAAGAACTAGGCGTTTCAAAATCAACAATCCATTACAGAGTCATGAATTTAAAAGAAAAAGGCATCATAAAAAAATTTTCAGCTATAGTAGACCCTGAAAAAGTGGGCATGGGTATTCTTGCCGTATCTTTGATAAGAGCCCACTATAATCCAGGCTATGTTGAATATATCGGAGATAAACTCAAGAATATTCATGGTGTTTGGGGAGTATACTTCTTAATAGGCGAACATGATTTTGTTGTTTTAATAAGGGCAAAAGATAAAGAAGACCTTAATAGAATTGTTGAAACATTTATCTCGATGAAAGAGATTGAAAGATCAAACACTCACGTCATTATAAAAAAGATAAAAGAAGATATCCGAGTTGATATTTAATATTAAAAAATATATAAAAAATTTAATCTTCTTCTGGCCAGAATCTTTCTGTAATGATCTTATCCTCAGTGTAGAAGTTGACTATGGCTCTTCCTTGAGCTTTTATATCTGCAAACTGAGAGTTTTTCATTCCCCCAAATGGTAAGAATGCTACTGGTGCAGGTATACCTATGTTAACACCTATCATTCCAGCTTCTGTTTCTAACTTGAATTTTCTAGCCCAGTATCCATTCTGAGTATATATTGATGCGCCATTACCGTATTGATGTCTGTTGATTATACCTATTACCTCGTCAAGGTTCTTTGCCTTCATTATGCATACTACAGGTCCAAAGATTTCGGTCTTATGGATCTCCATGCCCTCTTTTACATCGGCAAATATTGTTGGGCCTATGAAGTGTCCACCTTCATTTCCAGTAACTTTGATGCCTCGTCCATCGAGTAGCAATTTTGCGCCCTCTTTTATACCCACATCGATCATCTTATTTACAAATTCAAAAGCATGTTTTGAAATTACAGGGCCCATTAAATTTGGTTCTTCAGCATATTTTGGATCTAGGGGATCTGCAACTATAACTTGCTTTGCGGCTTGGACGAATTTATCGCAGATTGTCTTGTACATCTCATCACCCACTCCTATGAGTACGGATGATGCCATGCATCTCTGCCCTGCACATCCAAAGCATGAAGTCATCATGTTTCTTAAAACGTCATCTAATTTAGCATCGGGCATTGCAACAAGATGATTTTTAGCGCTTCCCATTGCCTGGAATCTCTTGTTATTTCTTGCACATTTTTCTGCTACAGTTCTGCATACGTTAGTAGATCCGACTAAAGAAAATCCTTTAACTTTTGGATTCTCTATGAAGGTGTCGGCAACCTGTCGGTCACCATTAACTAGATTGTACACCCCAGGAGGTAATCCTATTTTATCAATAAATTCAGTTATCTTGATCATTGTTCCGGGAACTTGTTTTGATGGTTTTACGACGACCGTGTTACCGGTAGCTATTGCATAGGGAACAAACCAGAAAGGTACCATTGCCGGGAAGTTGAAAGGTGCTACCACTGTAAAAACTCCCATTGGAAGTCTCAAAACTTCTCCATCAATCCCATAAGAGGTTCCTATTATTTTGTCACTTTGTTGAAGCATTGGCATTCCGCAGGCAACCTCTATATTTTCAAAACATCTCTTCATTTCTGCTCTAGCATCAGGAAGAGATTTTCCCATTTCTTCCACCAATATCTTTGATATTTCTTCTTCATTTTCCATCAAAAGGTCTCTTAGCTTGAATAAAGGTTTTGCCCTTCTTGGAACAGGAGTTTGGCTCCAAGTCTTAAATGCCTCATGGGCAATGTCAATTGCCTTATCAGTTTCAGCTTTTGTTGAAAGTGGAACTTTTGCTATAATTTTTCCAGTGCTTGGATTTTCTATATCAACATACCCACTGTTCTCAGGATCAACCCATTTCCCGTTTACATAATTTTTGTAAACTTTGACATCCATTTAACTGCCTCCATATTTATAAAACAATATTTGGAACTAATCTAAATATTTATAGTTGATTTTGACGTATCTCCAATTCTTTTATAAAACTTTCGATAAGATATAAACACTATATCGAATGAATTAATCTTAATTGTACATTTTTGAATATATATTTAAACTTTTGGTATTAGATTTTTGATTGACTTTCAGTAAAACTTATAATATCGGTTTTAGTCTAGTCGACAGTGGTCACTGAAGAGTATCTAAAAAATAAAATAAATTCACCTTTAAAAAATAAGGAAAAACTTATTGCTTTAAGAAAGGCCTTCAAAACAACAAGAGATAGGCAAAATGATAATAAATTATTATTCCCTGAATTAGACCAGAGAAAAGAAAGATTAAAAAAAACTAGAGACTTCTCAATTGGAAATAAAGAGCTTCTTAATCAAGCTATAAAAAATTTTGAGAGAAATGGTTTCAAAGTATTCTATGCCAACACTAAAGCGGATGCTATTGATTTTATACTAAAAGAGATAGGTAATGAAAAACTAATAGTAAAGTCCAAATCAAATGTCACAAAAGAAATAGGTCTTCACGAACATTTAGAAGAAAAAGGTATTGAAGTTATTGAAACAGATCTTGGGGATTACATAATCCAACTTTCTACAGAAAAACCTGCACATCCTACTGGACCTGCATGTCATCTTTCAAGGTACGATATTGCAAAGATATTTTCAGAGGTTTTTGGGGAAGATCTCGAACCTGACCCCCTTATTCTAACAAAAATTGGTAGAGAAAAAATAAGGAATTATATAGAAAAAGCAAAGATAGGTATAACTGGTGCAAATGCCATATGTGCTGAAGAAGGCGCTGCTATAATAATAAACAATGAAGGCAATATTAATCTTGTACAGATGAGAGAGAAAAAGCATATAATCGTAACTTCAATAGATAAACTTTATCCAAATATCGAAGAAGCCATAAACATGCTAAAGCTCTGTACATATTACGCAACAGGCGCCTCTATTACATCTTATATTGAAATTATTGCAGGAATATCAAAGACAGCAGATATTGAGAAAATGCTTTTCAAGGGGATGCACGGTCCAAGCGAAGTCATTTTAGTTATAGTCGATAATGGAAGAACTGAGGCTTTTGAAAAGGGCTACAAAAATCTATTTTATTGTATAGGGTGTGGTAACTGTCTTCTAGACTGCCCAGTATATTATGTCGTGGGAAACGAGTATGGTTACAAAGGCTATCTTGGTGGCAGAGGAACTTCTGCATCTTACTTTTTAGAGGACCAAAACCTCTCTTTAGAAAATGGACTTTTTTTCTGCACTACATGCAATAACTGTGAGATATCATGCCCAGTTGAAATAGGAAATGCAGATTATTCGGAAAGACTAAGGGAAAATGTTTCTTCAAGCGGAAAGAGTTTCCCAACTCATGAAAAAATAATTGAAAATATAAAAATGTCTAAAAATCCGTTTAATGAATATTCTCCAAAACAATTGAAGAAAGGAAACGAAGTTGTGTATTTTAGAGGTTGTATGGGGTTATACCGAGAAAAAAACATCACCGATTCTACAATGAAACTTCTTGAGAAAGCAAATGTTTCATATGCTCTTGTCGATGAAGTTTGCTGTGGTTCAGTTGCACTTAGGACTGGAAATAAAGAACTCGCTAAAGAGCTTGCAAAAGAGAATTTAGAAAAGATCAAACAGACCGGAGCCAATGCCATCATATTTTCCTGTGCTGGTTGTCTTAGAACATTTCTTAAGGATTATCCAAATTTAGGTGATATCAATCTAAAACTTCTTCATTCGTCACAATACTTCCTTGAACTTATCAAAGAAGGAAGATTAAAATTAAAGAGCGGAAAAAAGCTGAGATTGACCTTCCATGACCCTTGTCATATGGGTAGACATCTTAAGATATACGACGAGCCAAGAAAAATAATAAAAGAGTTGCCCAATGTTGAATTAGTAGAAATGAAAAGGGCAAAAGAATATTCAAGATGCTGTGGGGCGGGTGGCGGTGTTAAATCTCTATTTGGAGACTTGTCTATTGCTATGGCTAAAGAGAGAATTAATGATGCCAAGGAAGTTGAAGCAGATATTATAGTTTCTACCTGTCCTTTCTGTAAGAGAAATCTAAAGGATGCTTCAGAAATGGAAGTCATTGACCTTTCGGAACTACTTTTAGAACATTCTATTTAATAAACTATTTTTCTTTCGAACGATATCCGATAATTATAGATTATTAAAGTATATTGTTTTAATTTTTTATTAAATATTAGAAAAACTTATAAAGGAATCAAAAATCAAGTAAGTAGTCGTTATAATATTTGAAAATTATGGGGAGTTACTATGGTATCTGTAAAGGGGAAGTCCCTTGAAGGATTATTGACTGAATTCAGAAGATTTTATCCTTCAACAGAATTTAAGAAAAAAGCTCATGTAACAAATAATGAGATATTTGAAAATGCCATAAAAAATCCTGAAGAATTTTGGACAAAGTATGCCTCTGAACTTCATTGGTATAAAAAATGGGATAAAGTATTGGACTGGAATCCGCCCCATTCAAAATGGTTCGTGAATGGGGAGATAAATGTATGTTACAACTGCGTAGATAGGCATATCAAAAATGGTGGTAGAAACAAGGCAGCCATAATATGGGAAGGGGAGCCAGGTGACACTAAAACTCTAACTTACTGGGATCTTTATAGAGAAGTAAACAAATTTTCTAATGTTCTAAAAAAACTTGGAGTTGCAAAAGGGGACAGAGTAGCTATTTACATGCCGATGATCCCTGAAGCCGTAATCGCTATGTTAGCGTGTGCTAGAATAGGCGCAATACATATGGTTGTATTCGGTGGTTTTAGTTCTGAGGCTTTGAGAGATAGGATAAATGATTGCAATGCAAAATTATTAATCACTGCAGACGGAGGGTATAGACGAGGCAGTTTAATCTCACTAAAACATGATTCAGATTATGCTGTTAAGGATACCCCGTCCATTGAAAATGTATTAATTATAAAGAGGGGAGAATTTCCTCTTAGAATTAAGAAAGGAAAAGATTTCTGGTGGCACGAACTGGCAGATGAAGTTGATTCTTATTGCGAACCTGAGCCTATGAATTCAGAAGATAGCTTATTTATTTTATATACATCAGGAACAACTGGTAAACCCAAGGGAGTCGTACACTCTACTGGAGGATATTTGACAGGAGTCTATACTACAAGTAAATTAATATTTGACATGAAAGATCAAGATGTATTTTGGTGCACCGCAGATATGGGGTGGATAACAGGCCATAGTTATATTGTCTACGGGCCTCTTGCAGTTGGGGCTACTTTATTTATGTATGAGGGGGCTCCCGATTGGCCGGAGATGGATAGATACTGGAGAATTATAGATAAATATGGAATTACTATATTCTACACTGCACCAACTGCTATTAGAGCTTTCATGAAAGCTGGAACAGAATTCCTGAAACCTTTCTCTTTGGAAACGTTAAGGTTATTGGGAAGTGTTGGAGAGCCAATAAATCCTGAAGCTTGGATTTGGTATTATACTAACGTAGGAAAGAAAAAATGTCCAATTGTAGACACTTGGTGGCAAACTGAAACAGGTATGGTAATGATAACAACTCTTCCGGGATATCATACAATGAAACCTGGGCATGCTGGATTTCCTTTTCCGGGAGTTTCATTAGATATACTAAATGAAGCAGGAACTCCAGTTGAGCCTGACGAAGGAGGTTATCTTGTTCTTAAGAATCCTTGGCCATCTATGTTAAAGGGAATATATGGGGATGAAGAAAAGTATCTAGAAGAATACTGGGGCAAATGGGATGGAAAGTACTACTTTACAGGTGATGGTGCAAGAAGGGATAAAGAAGGATATTTGATGCTCCTTGGGAGGGTAGATGATGTTCTTTCAATAGCCGGACACAGAGTAGGAACTATGGAAGTTGAAAGTGCATTGGTATCGCATCCTGCAGTTGCAGAAGCCGCTGTTGTAGGTATTACTCATGAGATAACTGGACAGGCTATAGTGGGATTCATTGTTTTGCGCGATAATGTAGAAAAAGATTTTGATCTCGAAGATGCAATAAGAGAACATGTTGTGAAAAAGATAGGGCCTATTGCAAGGCCAAGAAAAATAATATTTACAAGCGAACTACCAAAGACAAGAAGCGGTAAAATAATGAGAAGATTGCTTAAAGATATTGCAGAAGGCAAAGTCCTTGGAGACACAACAACTCTTACTGAACCAGAAGTCATTGATACGCTAAAAAAACAGTATGAAAATATTGAAGATTAAAGTTCTAAATTATCTCCGAAATCTCTTACTTTATCTTTTTTTCTTTTTTCTAAATATTTATATACTATTGAGTGAGGTTTTCCTTCCAATATCATTTCTAAAGCTTCTTTCGCGTCTGCGACACCGTCATAATCTCCTATTATAGAAACAGTCTTTCCGTAAACACAGATATCCGTATTTGTTAGATCTTCAATTATTTTTCTTGTGCTGCCATCTTTTCCGATGATCCTGCCTCTCTGTCTTTCCCATGCTTTAGAAGATTTTCCTAGATAATCTGGCAGGTAAAGCATTTCAAATATATTAATGTCATTAAAAATCTTTGAAGCTTTTTCATAAGGAAATCCTCTGCCTATTGCCCTGACGATATCTCTTGCCTTCCACAAATTTAAGGGCTCTGGTGCACCATCTTTTTGAAAGATATTAATAAGACCTTCTTCACTATCAATCACAAGTTTTACTGAGAGTCTCTTCTCAATGTGCCTCTTTACTTCGCCATCTTTTCCAATAAGAACACCTAATCTATCTTGAGGTATCTTTACAAATTCTTCACTCATTTAAAATCCTCTTTAAAGTTTCATTAACTTCAGGAACTTTATAATAATTTGAAAAATATCTAGTTATGTTCTCAATGTCTCTCTTGAGAAAATCCTGAGCCATGATATTGTTTATAATTGTTCCTTGTGCCAAATCAATGAAGTAAATCTTTTTGCCTATTAGTATGTTATACTCGCTTAAATCAGCATGAATTAATCCAGCCTTGTATAATTTACTCATACTTTCCACTATCAGATTAAAGTCTTTTTCAGGATCTTTTGATTTTTTATCTTTTAAAGTAGGGTATGCATTCATATTTTTACCTAAAAATTCCATTATCAAAACATTGTTTTTTGTTATAATTGGTTTAGGAACATTAATAACTTCGCTTGCAATCTTTAGATTTCTAAATTCTCTTTTCGCCCAAGCAAAGACCGTGCTTCTTTTATCTTTTTTTGTATAATAAAATCTTGGATCCCCTATAAGATATGAATACATTTTATTAAAGTTCGAGGTTGCAATTCTATATATTTTAACAGCAATTTCTTTTCCATTCTCATCTTTTCCATAAAAGACATTTGCTTCTTTACCTGTTGCAATTTCACCATTTAAGGATTCAATATATCCATTATTCATAAGTTTAAAAAGTGTGAGACGAGTTGATTGATCAAAAACTTCATCCCTAACCTTAAAGATATCAGAATCTCTATTAACTCTTTCGCGCTTTAGATTCTTAATATCCTCTTTATTTTCATAAACGTCTATATGATCTTCAATGCCGCCCATAATCTAAAGAGTCATGTAGCCGTTATCAATTAGCCATTTAGTCTGGGCCCTTGAATATCGGTATATGATATTTCCTCTTTCGTCACCCTTTATTTCCCATGGTTCTACTAGGACTACCATGCCCATTTTAATCCATAGTCTTCTCTTAAATTTTCCTGGAACAGAGCAAATTCTCTCTTTTCCGTCTGTGCATCTAACTTTCATTCTGCCTGCGCCAAGCATTTGATCGACAACGCCCAAAACTTCTCCTTTCTGAGGCGTTCTAGTTCTCTGGACTTGTTCTTCTTCATTACCACGTGCTACGTATTTCAGATAATCCCTCCTATATAGCTCTTATCTCACTTATAATCTCAACAAGATAATCAATAACAGACTTCTTCAAATCCATTGGATGAACTTCCTTGGATAGGTAAGCCCTTTCAAGTGAGTCGTAGGAATCAAACTCTACATTACCCCCGTATTTTTCCGACCTTTTTATTTCAAAAGCACCAGTAATCTTTGGAAAAAGTATGAGACGGGTTATTTGAAGTAGAGGATTCTCCTCCTTTACTCCTAAAGGACAATAAGCCTTATTAATTTTTTCCTTAATTGCCAACTCTTCATCTCTAACAGATATCATACTCTCAGGTTTTGAAGAACTCATTTTGTCTCCGGGACCTGTCAGGGAAGAGATAAGTGGAGTATGAATACATACAAAAGGCTTATACTCTATTTTTGAAGAAAGTTCTCTGCCCAACATATGGATCTTTCTCTGCTCAATTCCTCCAATTGCCACATCAACCCCCAAATATTTTATATCTACAATCTGTAAAAACGGATATAAAACTTGAGACACTCTTGCGTGTTCAATATCCCTAGCAATCACCTGCATACTTCTTAATGCTCTGTTTATAGTTGTGTCCAAAGAAAGATTGAATACATCATCAATATACTCTAAGGATCTCTCAAATGATGAGCCTAATACGTATTCGGATGACTTTAATCCAAATGCCTTAAAGGTTTCTTCCCATGTTGATGTCTGCTCGTGTATCCATTCCCAATTTCCTTTTCTATTGAGCCACGTGTGCCAATCTGCAAATAATACTTTTACTTTAAAGCCAGCTTTCTCCATATCTTTTAATTTTGACAATGTCACAAGATGGCCAAGATGAACATCGCCTGAAGTTTCGTAACCGCAGTAGCATACCGGTTCTTTTTTACTAGACAATAAACCAAGCAGCTCTTCCTCTGTTACAACTTCTTCAGCATTTCTAGTTATAATCTCTAATCTATTATCCATGGCAAACACCTATATTAGTAGTATTTATTTCTTTCTCATTTTGTAAAATTTAAGATAAAATAACAGATATATGAATTTAGGAATATCCAAAGCTGTAAAATGTGATTTCTCATCCCCATATATAGTCTCAATTGGAACTTCTTCAACTTTCATGTGAAACTTTCCCACATAAGACAATATTTCTGTTTCAATGTTATATCTGTCTGACTCTAAATGCATTTTATTTAATAAATCTCTCTTAATAGCCCTATATCCTGATTGTGTATCTTTAATGTTAAGGCCAAAGAATATTCTTATCAAAGCGGTAGAAATTGTATTCGACAATTTTCTAACTATCGGCATACTCTTAGTATCTCCTAAAAATCTTGAGCCGATAGTAATGTCAGCTCTACCTTTTTGGATAGGCTCAACAAGTTTATCGATATCCTCTGGCATATGTTGAAGATCTGCATCAAGAAACACAATTATTTCTCCTTTTGCTAAACTGGCCCCAGTTCTCATTGCCCTTCCCTTTCCGTAGTTAACTTCATGAGTTACAACTTTTGCGCCAGCTTTTTCAGCTGTTTCTCCAGTCTTATCTTTGCTCCCATCGTCTACCACTATTTTTTCAAAGATATCCTTGGGTATCCTCTTGACAACTTCATAGATACTTTTCTCAACGTTAAATGAAGGAATTACTACTGAAACCCGTTCCATGGAAAAAGAATAAAAAGAAGATTTATAAGCCTTAAGATAAAAGAAAATATCTATTAGAGCCCAAAATGATTAAATTTGTAATATTTTAATAAAAAGTTTTATAAGGTAACGAAAAGGCTTTAGAAAAAAGGTGAGTTCATGAAGAGGAGAATAAAAAATCTTTTGAGGAGCGTCAAGAAAAGCGGAGCATATCCTCAAAAGGTCAATTTCAAGAAGAGAAAAAAAGAGAAGTACTATCCAGCACTCAGAAGCTAAACACAACTTTTTTAATATATTATTTTAATTAATCTATATGGCTTCTAAGAAAAAAATACTGTATTTTACTTCTTTTTCTCATACAATAACTCATGCAATGACTTTGACCCTTGCACCACTCTTGCCATTGATTAGGGCAGATCTAAGTCTAACAAATGCAGAAACTGCATCTTTTGCATTTATTTCATTCCTTATGTATGGTGCTATGGCCTTACCCATAGGATTTATATCAGACAGAATAGGATCAGTAAAAGTAATTAGAATTGGATTGATATTATTTATTATCTCAATTGCAGGAATTTTTTTATCTCGTGGCCCCCTAAATTTATGGATATCAGTTTTATTGTTAGGTATAGGTGCAGGAACTTATCATCCTGCCGGACTTTCACTTGTATCTAGAATTTATCCAAAAGATATGGGAAAGGCCATGGGATTCAATGGTTTGCTTGGAAACCTGGGTGAGGCGTCTTCCCCAATAATAGCTGCCGCAGTTGGGGTATACGTAGGGTGGCGATACCCCTATTTATTGTGGAGTGTTCCTATATTTATTTTACTATTAGTGAGCCTTACAATTAAAGATTCAAAGATTAAAGACCACATAGATGAGGAAGAAGATCATAATTTTAGCTATAGAGGCGAAACAAAAAAGTTAGTTTCCAAAGAATTCTTGTTATATATACTAATTCTTCTTTTTAGAGGATTATTCTATACTGGAACAGTCCTATTACTTACTACTTTTGCTAAGGATGTCTTATCCTTAAAAGTTTTAATAGGAGGTTTGATAACGACTATTCTAATAGTGTCCGGTATGCCGGGGCAGATTATAGGAGGAAAGATATCCGACAGATTTGGTTACAAAAAACCCCTCTTTGTTTTAACTTTTATTTGTTCTATTTCTATTGCATTTATTGCTAATACTTCAAATTCTATAATATTTTTATTATTTTCAATATTAATGGGATTCTCTTATTTCGCTGCCCAGCCAGCCCAAAAAATGCTTACTGCATCAATGGGCAGTACAAAAATAAGAGGTCTGCTTTATGGATTTAGTTCTCTTTGTATATTTGGATTTGGATCATTTGCAGTTTCGGTTGGCGGGTATATTGCAGATATTTTAACTTGGAGAGATGCATTCTATTTACTTTCCTTATTTGCCTTGATAGATGTTTTTTTAATTTATATTAAAAGAGAAAAAAAAGAAATTATTAAACAAATTTGATATTTTTTGGGAATTCGCCCAAGTATTTTTTAAATTCATTCGGCCAATTATCTGGATCAAGCCCTTTTTGAGCTAAGAAAGATACAGTCCATCTTTGAAGCCCAATGCCTGAACATCCAGACCATAATTCCTTATTTTTTGAAGATTTAATAGAGAATGCTTTTGTATATTTATCTCCAACTATGGAAAGATTCTGAAATTCTAGCCATTCGCTCTCTTCTCTGCTGCCTCGAGAAGGAATCCAAGATTCATAGTCAACTGTTCCCTTTATTCTTTCTGTTTCTTTTTCAATCCCTGTCTGTCCTGATTGGGCCATATAGAATGGCGTTACCCATGCTGTTCTCCATTCAATCTCAAAGATTTTGTCAAAGACATAAGCATATCTTTCCATCATTTTTTCTTTAAGCTCGATCAACTGCTCTGGGTATCCTATGAATACAGGTTCTATTCTCCAGAATTCATTTACTCTCTCAATCCCCTGTCTCCCACCTGCTTCCCACCTATAAGAAGGGCCACTTTTGTCATAGATTAGTACGGGGAATTCAGAGTCGTCTATAGTCTTCCCATCAAAAGCCCAGTACATAGGGGGGCATTGTGCATAAGTCATTCCACCGATAGGATCTCTCATTCTTTCTCTTATTTTTTCAACATAAGCCTTTTTCGTTATTTTATATAGGTCAATTACCTCTTCCCATACAGAAACATCTCTAGAAATAGGCGGTGATACATAATATATTTCAGGTTCGCTACCTGATAAATGACCTGTCTTTTCCCAAATTTCAAATGGCACAAGTTTTGGGGCAATTACTTCAATGAATCCTAGTGGCTTTAAGATTTCGTCAACTGCAATTCTTTCCATAGTTCGAAGTAGTGCTGCTACTGGAGCGTGGTAAAACCATTGGCCTTGACTTGGACCTTGCTTCAACCACCCAAGCGACAATAGTTCTGAGGTAGGATCTTTTGTAGTCAATGGCTCTATTTCTCCACTCTTTGAAATCAATTCCCAGTGCTCACCCTTGCCACCCCAAAATTGTGCTTCAACTTTCTCATAGAACAAATTGATTATACGATCAATGTGGTTTTTTGTAAGAAACTCTTCATCTAAATCATTTAGAATTAACATCGCATTATTTCCTTCTACAGAAATTTTATCGACAAAAGGTATCGTAATAGTATTCTTTGGAATTTTTTCAAGTTCGAGGGTTAGGGCATATTTTTTCCCTACGACTTTTTTTATCCCAACTTTAAACTCCTTTCCGAGAAGTAATGAAAGAGAATTCTTTAGTCTTATAGCAACTGCATGAGATCTAACATATGTACCACTTTCGATAGTGACTGAGATAAGGTCGTTTGATATCTTTGAATCAAGTATTTTTGGTGATTCTGAAAGTTTGTCTTTGGGTACGCCTTTGCTTAATATCTCTTTAGTTTCTTCAGCAATATACTTCTTTACTTTTTGAACTCCGTCTCCTGTTAGCGGTTTGCTCAGGAGATACTCGGCATTTAAATGGAGTTTCATTATATCACAGCACCAACTTTATTTGATTATATATAAAAGTATTGACTTCTTGAAATAAAAATATTTATTAAGTGCATGGTTGAATAATTGTGGTTCAGTGGAAATGGGGGTATTTTTTTCGCCATATTTTTTCCTACACTTCAAATTTTTCTCATAATTCTTGCCTTCTTAGCAAGAATTTTTGACAGCGCTATAAAGGATAAACTTTAAC
>JAHKLW010000096.1 GCA_020854815.1 Methanofastidiosum sp.
CTTATATTCATGACATTGCTCTTCATATGGGCGCTCTATATGCTCTTAAGCAGAGGTCTTTAGATTGGCCTTATTTTTATGGCCAATTAAATGTTTAATATAAAACACAAATGTATAATTACTTCGCATAACAGTAATTATAGGCAACTTTATTTAACCAAATGAATTATATCAATATCTTGGATATTATTTTTTATATATTCTAAAACTAATCTTCTGTGACAATTAATTGGTTTGTTTTCGGAACATAATAAACAAACAACTTCATTTTTGTCAATTATTTTTTCAAATATTGTCTTTAAATCTTTGTTAGTTAAAATCCCATTAAATTTGATCTCATAATAATTCCAATTCTTATCTTTTTGGTATTTTTTTAATAGTTCATCGGGGGGTGCTAAATCCAATATATGCTCATATTTTATATTTGCAATTTTCATCAGGAAATACTTAAGGTCTTTTGATTTTGCAAATCCTGCTAATTGTGATTTATTATTTCTTCTTATATCTACAATCTTAGTTACTTTAACATCTTCCAACAATTTAAAAAAATCCTCTGCACTTTTTTCAGAAAATCCGATAGAATATACTGTCTTCATATTCTCACAATTATAATAATTTTAAATCTTTGTCTGTATTCTTTTCTTTTTTCTTTTTGCCCTTCTTTTTTTTATTTAAGATATTTGTGTCATCTACTTTTTTTATTGTTTGGATATATTCTTTATTATATTCAATAACTTTAGTATCTTCTTTGATAAAATAATCTTCAATCTTGGGATTATCATTTTGTTTTTCTGTTATATTGCTAATAATAGTTTCAGGCCCTACTATGTGAAAAATTTCTATAGCTATATCTTCTTTATCAATTATTTCTTGTAAATCTTCGGCTAGTAATCTTCTATGACATTTCGTATAATCTTTTTCACTGCACATTAATGCTGCTGTAACTCCTGTTTCTTCAATATAATTAATTAGCTTAATTAATACTTCTCTATAAATTTGGGTATTTCGGTAGTTTTCAAATCCGATTGGAGGTTTACCTCCTAATTTTTTCCCGTGATGTTCGTAATCAATATTTTTAGTAGTTAGATATAATTTTAAATTTTCCATATCAAAATGAGGCACATATTTACTATAAGGATATGTTCTGACATCTATCAATAATCCAATTTGATTTTCTTTTAATAAAGAAACAAAGTCTTCAATAGACCTATTACTATGCCCTATAGTATACAATTTCATTCATTCACTTCGTTGGGTGTATCCCTATTATCATGGGCCAATTTTCCCCTTCAAACTCTCTTGTCAAGCCTATAGAAATATATAAATTTTTATAGTTTCCTATCATGTCTCTAAACTCGTTATCATCAAAGAAGATTACGCTACTATTTCTAGAGTGCATCATTTTTTTAAAATAATTAGTCCAATATATAGATGTGCATTTAATACCCCCATTTGGAACTTTACTAGCGACATAATTCACAGAAGGGATTTCAAAAAAGAATCTGAGATCAATTTCATTTGGATTATGCATATTTTTGAATAATTGTCCTTTTGTGATTATTACAGGGCCCACTAATATCAAAGACTTATTTTGTTCCTTCAAAATCGTATGTATGAATTTGTCCTTATTCATCAATAGATTGTTTTCGGATACTTTAGATAAAAACGCTTCAGTATTTGTTATCTTCCCAATTAATTGACATTTATTGTTAGAATCCCAAATGTAATCTTCAGAATGAGGGGGAGACGAATTTTTATTACCTTTATGATATACTCTTAATATATTATAATCTTGACATAAAAAAGTTTGGGCCTGATAAGCAAAAGTCTCTTCTTGCAATTCTCCATACTCAGGAACAATCCTCGCCCATTTTCCAGTATTTTTATCTATTCCGGCAAAACATTTTCCCCTAGCCATTTTTGTCCATGCAAGACATACTATATCCATGCAAGGCTTATTAGAATTAGAACCCTGATTTTGGACCATTTAATCACCTGCGAAAATATTACAAATATTGTATCTTTCCACATATATAAGAATATGGAAAAATAAATTATCCATTATAACCTAATTCCTTGGCCTTGTCAAAGCATTCTTGAGCTTCTTTATTCCTCCCAATTATTTTAAATACAGTACCTTTTCTATACAATGCGTCCACATCTCTTGGATTAAGTTCTATTGCTTTAGAAAAATCTTTTATCGCTTCATTAATGAGTCCTTTAAATCCATAGATAGTGCCCCTTTTACCGTATAAAACATAATTATTATTGTCAACACGGATTAAAGTATTAAAATCTTTTATGGCAGCGTCAAAATTGCCCTTAGATACGTAAGCATCGGCCCTCATTTCATAAGCCCTAATATCTCTAGGATTAATCTCTATAGATTTAGTAAGATCTCTTATTGCATCGTCATATAGTTTCATATCTTTATATGCAACGCCTCTAATAAAGTAAACTACTGAATCTTTAAGATTAAGTTCTATTGCTTTAGAAAAATCTTTTATCGCTTCATTGAATAGGTATTTTCTACCATAAGCGAAACCTCTATTATAGTATGCATCGGCATAATTAGGATTAATTTGAATGGCATTAGAAAAATCTTTTATCGCTTCATCTAAGAGCCTTTTTGAACTATATATACTTCCTCTATTATTATATGCTTGTTCATCTTTCGGATTAAGCTCTATAGCTTTTGTATAATCATTTATCGCTTCATCAAGAAGTCCCTTCTCAGAATATACAACACCCCTATTAAAGTATGCTTCGGCAATAATACTACTTCCCACAATAATAGAATATTCTTTTGGTTTACCTTTAGAAATATTATTTTGAGTATTAGAACTTTCTTTTATTTTTAAAGCAACTAGATCGCGGGGATTTATCTCTCTGATATTTTCTCTTTTTTCCTCATCTAAGTCTAAGATTTCTGTCGCTTCAATCATATACATATTAGGTTTAGGCCCTATTTCTATAACCTTAGAAAAATCTTTTATCGCTTCATCTAAGAGCCCTTTTTTATTATAAATGTCACCCCTATTATTATATGCTTCGGCATATTGAGGATCGATTTGTATTGCCTTCGTCAACTCTTCGATTACTTTATCATATAGGCCCTTTTTGGCATATTCTCCCCCTTTATTAAAGTGTTTTTCTGCCTCTTTATGATTAAGATCTTTTTCAATATTCTTAACTAAAGAAACATCTAAATCAGATCTTTCTTTTTTGTATTTTATTTTTATACCACAATTACTACAAAAAATACTATCATTTATTATCTTTGCACCGCAGTGTATGCAAAAGTTAATTTTGTTTGACATTTTAATCCCTAATAAAATTATTTATTTTTATATAGACTTTCACATATATAAGAATATGGAAAAAAATGGCTGTGGGACACAATTAACCTGTATTTAGATTCAAAAGATTGTGCCAGAGCGCAATGCAGGAGACGGCACAATATATCCTTCCTGTGCGCTTCTGCCCTATTGTCCAGCCGAAGCGCCTCTTGTCTGCGGAAAAAGCTGCTTCAGAGCTTTCTCTTCTGTAGTATTCTTGGAGGTAGCTTTCCGTATCGTTTAGAAACTCTTTCAAAGTGCTCTTCCATTTTTGTGACCCTTTGATTGTGCAGTTAGCCTTAGGTATTATGTAGACCTTGGAATCTTGAAACTTGTCTACATAGAATGGATAACTGTAGTATTTGTCAAGTCGAACGCTGTCAATCGTTATGTCAAGAGAATCTAGCATTTCCATTGCCCTATCAAACGCTTCTTTCTCGCTTTTCAGGCTTGCCCCATAGGCAATGTACATGAAAGTGTTTAGATCTAGAAGTGCAAAATTATAGACAAATTCCCTCCGGAGCTGATTTTCTCCGTATTTTACTTCTTTTGCCCCATCATGCCTCTTTTGTACTGCTGAAGAGTAGTGCTTGGATACTGTGAGGGAATAGCCAGTCCCATCGCCGGACGTGTCAGCATGTGTTATTCCCTTCTTTTTTAGCATCACAACATGAAGATTGTGGATTGCAAGAGCCACTTCTGGGTCTGAATAGAGCCTTTCTATTGTTTTGTAGCTGACATCTATGTCATTTAGCATTGAGAAAACAACAAGCATGTTAGCCATCATTCTGTTGCTGTGGCCAACAAGCTCTTTTATTAGAAGAAGAGTCACTCTTTGTTTCAAAGTAAGTTTACGGGGCGATCCTCTACCTTTACTTATGCGTATGTTGCAAATCGCCTCATCTATTAATGGGTTAATGTTCCTGAATGCTGCTCTAATACTGCAAGATAACTCTTTCTCATACTCTGGCCAGTTTCTTCCAACTGACGATTTGAACTTGTATTCGGAGGGCAGGCACTCTTTTACATCTCTGATCCGTCTTCTGACCGCTTCAGTTGTCAGCATGGGATACTAGTAACCCTAAGCTTTATAAGTCTTTCTATGTATAGACCATTATGTCACGTAAAGTAGAAGCTATAGTGAATGGTCCGCTTAATCTTGGCGAAGAAGTAGTAGAGATATACGAGAGAAAAGTTAGTGCATATGGCAATGGGGCGAAGGTAGATGCCCAGAAGAAGTACATAGGCTATCGAGCCTATGTAATTATTGTCAAAGACTAGCACCTAACTTCTATTTGGATGGGGGCAAAAGGAATTATGTCCCACAGCCTGATTTTTCCACATTCTTA
>JAHKLW010000097.1 GCA_020854815.1 Methanofastidiosum sp.
AAAAATCTAATGACAGGTAGAACTCTCCTCTTTTAACTAAACTCTCGTTGTATTTGCTCCAGTTGCGCTGCATAAAGCAGTAGGGTTTTTATGGGGTTTAAGCTTTTCGCTTCATTTGAGGTGAATTATTCAACAAAGCAATTTCTCACGAAACCTTTAAAAACTCGTTAGAAGTCATTTGTCTATCTTATGGAATGTGGATTCAAGCGAAATGCTTGCCGAACCATAAGGAGGGATTTATTTGGGATATTACAAATATATGGAAGAGGCTTGGAAAAAGCCAAGAGAAGGGTATACAAGAGAACTTTGGACAGAAAGATTAATTCAGTGGAGAAAGGAACCTGTAACACTAAAAATTGAAAGGCCAACAAGAATCGATCGAGCAAGAAAGCTTGGTTATAAGGCAAAGAAAGGATTTATTGTTGCAAGAACAAAAGTTCAAAGAGGTGGGAGAAAGAGACCCACAATAAAAGGTGGGAGAAGACCCGCAACAAAGGGTATCTTAAGATATTCTCCTAAAAAGAGTCTCAAATGGATTGCAGAAGAGCGTGTTCAAAGAAAGTTTCCAAAT
The DNA here is from genome assembly GCA_020854815.1 of Methanofastidiosum sp. Lineage (NCBI taxonomy): Archaea > Methanobacteriati > Methanobacteriota > Candidatus Methanofastidiosia > Candidatus Methanofastidiosales > Candidatus Methanofastidiosaceae > Candidatus Methanofastidiosum > Methanofastidiosum sp. The sequence goes on from JAHKLW010000097.1 coordinate 572, forward strand.
CTTGAAGTTTTAAACTCATACTGGGTTGGAGAAGACGGACAGCGTGTTTTTTACGAAGTTATCTTAGTTGATCCTTTTGCACCTGAGATATTTGCAGATCCAAGAATTAACTGGATATGCGAAAGACAGCACAAGAGAAGAGTATTCAGGGGTTTGACCTCGGCAGGAAAGAGATCAAGAGGACTTAGAAACAAAGGAAAAGGTGCTGAGAAGCTTAGACCTTCACTAAAAGCCCGAGGAAACAGAGGTAAGTAAGGTTGAATCCATTTGGTATCGCATGGATACGAATAGAAACTTTTTCACATGCTACTGAAGATATAGAGAAGGTAAAATCTTTACTTTCTAAATTTTTTTCTTTTGATATAACATTTAATGAAAATAGAACCTATGGCCATTTTGGTAATGAGATTACTATCATTAATATTGAACTCATTAGGAATAAAGAAATAAAGGTCTTTGTTTCTGACTTCCTAAAAATTGTTGATAAGAATTACATATCTCAATCTTTTGAAAGAAGGCTTGATGAGGATGGAATATTATTCATTCGAATGAATAAGGAAAGAATATATAACGATGATTTCACTATTGATGATAATGGAGACATACTAATATCTATGAAGTTTGTCACCTATCCAAAAAGCAGAGAAAAGGTTATCGAGAATGGGAATCTATTATTCGGCAATTGATCTTAGAGGTTATCCTTCGCCTTATTTTTCAAAAACAGGTTTGGTTAAACAGGTTAATATAACTAATTTCAAGAGTATTCTGGAAAGCTTTGACAAAAATAAACAAGATGGCACTCTTTTTGGTATCGAAATTGACGATGAATCTAAAAATGCTAAGAAGATTATTAGAAAGGCCGAAGGAATAGACCTCATAATATTCAAAAGCAGAGATTCTAAAGAGAACAGAGAAGCACTTAAAATTAAAGAAATCACATTGCTCTCAAATCCTGATAATCTTGATAGCGTCTGTTTTGATCTTGCCAGAGAGAATTCAATTGGATTTGAATTTAACGTCCAGTATTTTTTTAATAATCAAAGATACAGAAGAGTGAAAACTTTAGAAACTTATAGGGAAATATTAAAGGCATATAGGAAGTTCTCATTTTCCCTAGTTTTGACTTCAGGGGCAAGAGATGTTCACGAAATAAAGACTCCTTTAACTCTAGTTTCTTTTGGTTGTGTCTTAGGTATGGATATAAGGGAATCCAAGGGCGCAATTACTACCGTTCCTGAGATGTTGATTAATAAAAATAAATTTAGAAATAATAAGCCTTGATATAACTTACTACTACTTTTGGATGTTTAAGGGTAAACAAAAATATTTCTGGAATTTTTCTTATTATGATGCCAGAACCGCGCGTACACCCATAGAAACATGGCGTTTCCATATAACATTTTTTTACTATAGAATAATCCATTTCTTTGAGTGCTTGTTTTATCCCCATTTCTTTTAGACTAGTAGATGGCTTAAATTCAAGACATGGAGCTATTTCCCCTTTTTCAGTTAATATTATAGATTTCTTCATCGCGTCGCATGGTGCACAATAATTTCCTTCAAGATATTTAATTGATTCATCATAAATGAGTTTATCAAATATCAATCCTTCTTTTTTGGATAGTAAGCTCAATTTTTTAAAGGCGTCAATAATAATTTTTGGATTATCATCATAACTCATCTCTTCGTCATATGCGCTAGAATGGCAGTGCGAATAATTATAAGGATAAGCATTGAACTTAAATCCATTGTTTTTTGAAAAATTAAAAAGAGCGATAACTTCATCGTAGTTAATTTTACTAATAGTTGAAATAATGTGCCACATTCCTTTTTTGTTTTTTATTTTACCGCACTGCTCTATATTATTCAGTAAAAGGGGAAGTTTGTCTACACCTCTAATTTTCTTATACTTTTTTTCATCTAAAGAATCAAGACTGATACTTACATTGCACTTGAGTTTTGCAATTTTACTTGCAATTTCCTCATTAAGAAGTAAACCATTTGTTATTAGGGTAGGATTCAATCCAATATTGATTAATGTCTCGATAATTTGTAGAATATCCTTTCTAAGTAAAGGTTCTCCGCCTTGTATAAAAACATGTTTTGCCCCATATGATTTCAAGTCCTTAAATATGGACTCAATTTCTTCCAGTGTAAGTTCCTCTTTTAGCTTAGAAGGAGTTTTCCATATACTACACATTGGGCATATAGAATTGCATCTTCTTGTAAGATTAAACACAACTAAAAATGGTCTTCCGAGGAGGATATTCTTTATCATAAATCCAATTTCAATTAAATACTCTTAAATCTTTTCTTATAGTCTTTTCAAATTCAAACTATTCTTCCATTATCCTCTTGAGATTTAATCCTTCTTCCATATGCTTTTTAACTGCTACAATTGATTTTTGACCTTTCAGATCTTGAAGAAATTGGCCCTAATTTATAGTAATTATAGGCTTTAAATTCGCACCCACCATTTTTAAGTTCAATTAAGAACTTGCTTTTAGTTAAGAAAATACGCCAAAAAAGATTAGTAAGCATGAATTCTATTTGCCTATTTTGAATAATATTTTTGTAAACAATCTTCATTTTATGTAGTTCGCCATGAATATACTCCTCAAAATAAGCAATTGCCCCTTCTTCAATTCTATTCCCTTTTTCAAAGTGAAATTCTACATGATCCTGAGGATGCCATAAAATATATCGTTCCTTGTCCATATTTAAAAAAAATTCAAATACTTTTTCTGGTGGGGCATTAATCTGTATGGTATCTTTTAACACAATCATTTTATTAACTCTTGATATTAAATTGACTTAATTTTTCAAACAATTCTTTTTCACTAAATTCTTTAAAACTGAAGATTTCTTCCACGGATTTATCTTCCAATAAAATCAGGATTTTGTTTAGGGTTTCAGTTATATTTTCATATATGCCAATCTGGCTTTGAGACATGAGCCCCACGATATTGTCTGGCCAAGCTTTAACATACATTTTTAATATTTGGATCAAGGCTTTATTTTGACTTATTTTTTGAAGGATAATTTTCTTAATTTGTTCCTTGTCAAATATTTTATAAAAAAAGAGATCAACGTAAATATTTATATAAGCATTAACTGGATTTTCTGAACTATCGATTAATATTTTTTTTAAACGATCCAGCCCAGATTCTGAGAGGGAATATATTGATTTTGTAGGTTTTTTGACATCTTCAATTCTCTCTTTTACTGTTACAAATCCTTGTTTTTCCATATTTCTTAATGAATTATATACTGTTGCTTTATTCAACTTGAGTATAGGGTCAGTTATCTCTGACTTTTTTTCAAATAGTTTATATATCTCGTATCCGCTCAATTCTTTATAGCTTAGGATGCCAAGTATTAATAGCTCAGATATAATCACAGGGTTTTTATGTTTCAGTGAATGTATTATCTCTTCTATATTTAATTTTGGATTTTGTTGCATGAATTACCCCCTACTAATACTCAAATTTTCATATTGGGGCAAATGTTTCATATCTTCATAGAGCCAAACCATTCTGTCAACAAACCATAACTTCCCAGAAAACTGGAGAGCGCCACCAAACAGAAGAGGCCAGATTTCAAGGCTATATGTTCCCCAAATAACAAATAGAAAGCCAATTCCTGAAACAATATTTAGAATGTTTGGAACTTTCCTATGGTATTCTGGCACCGGTATTTTATCTCGATTTAACCAAACTCTCTCGCCAAAAACACCTTTTGATGCCCAATTATCGGTTGATTTTGGGGAGGAGAATATTCTGGGATTTATATACATCCAGATCAAACCTAGGGCAATTGGAATAAGTGAGTACCATCCCCACCAAACTCTACTCCAGAATGCAATAACAAGTAATGGGGTTACCGTGTTTCTCGTTATAACACTCCAAGGATTAGAATGTCTCTTCCAAGTTTCTTCGTTCATTTTGAATGATTTACTTATTTTTCTTTCCAGGGTCATATCAATTCACCTTTAGTCTAATATATACTAGTATAATTTAGACTATATAAAGTTTTAGGTTGAGAAAAATAAAATACTAAAATTTTAAGAAATCTATTTTAAAAAAATAGAGAAAATTAAAGTGTCTTCTGTTTCATTTCTTCTTTTTGAAGACATCGGAAAGCATATCTTTGATGCCCTTTTTTGGTACATTAGTTTTTGTAGTTGTTTGGGCAGTTGGTTCTACTTTTGGTGCAGGTTCTCTTTTGACCATTGTTTCTTCACCTTTACCTGCTTTGTAAACTACTTTGCCTTTTTCAACTACATCGACATTCCATTGAGTGTTTTGTGAAACGGCTTTCTGTGCCATGTTTTCGGCTACGCCTCTTATTTTAGTATCTGACCAATCTGGATGTTCTTTTTTTAAATCTATAACATATTTCTCTGTGAATTGTTTTCTTAAATCCATTATCATTTTATTTCTTTCGGCCATTGTTATAGTCGGTTTTTCAGGCATATTTTTTACCTCCTTTAATCTCCTTATTCGTATACATTTAAAGGGAAATATATTCTTTTCTTAAAAATACAAATATCAAGAATATATTTAAGTTAACACAACAAAGGTAATCTATTTTTTTTATATTATTTAAATATATTGGTTTACTAAAGACTAAAGATGTCTCAATAAGAAATTATGAATTACCTTATTTTTCTTAGAATAATCCTCGTCTATGTCTGCGCCTGTGATGATTTTCACCATTAATCTTCCGAATGAAGATGTCCTTTGCAATACTTTTTTCCAATGCAATTTGTGTTTCATCTATTTGTATTACAAATGTCGGGAATGTTTGACTAATTTTTATCTTAGAACCTGGACTTAATCCCAGAGTTGAAAGTCTCTGGAGCCGTGGATGACTTTTAGTGACAAGATACATTATTATACCTTCACTTCCCGCTTCCATGTCTTCGAGTGAAACTATAATTGGCTCTAATACTTTTGACACATTCTTACAACAATTCCCCGAGGGTATCTCAAATCCATGTGGGCATGCACTTGGATGTCCTAAAAGGGCACATATAGAATCTTCAAGCCCTTCTGTGATTGTATGCTCAAGTCTGCATGCGGGCTCCTCTATTTCGTCAATTGTCATTTGGAGTATATCTTTAAGAAGTCTCTCGGTAAGTCTATGTCTCCTTATTATTTTTTTACCAATTTCTTCTCCTTTCTTCCTGAACTTAATCTTGTTATTTTGAACCTGAATGTATCCTTCTTTTTCCAGATTATTCAAAACATCCGCAGGAGTCAAATCACCTGCAATTTGAGAAAAATTACACCTTATAGGGATACCTTTGACAAAATTTTCTATAGTTTCGTCATTTTGTTCTCTCATAGCCCATATATATTCAAGCGATTCTTCAATTATCTCTTCTGACATATAATCCCTCTAAAACATTATACCAGTGTACTTAAGAAATATATTTGTAACTCCTCCAACAAAGATTGCATATAGAAGAACAAAAACAAATATCATTGCCGCTATCTTTGTACCTCTCTCTTTGATTATCACAAAAAGATTAGCAATACATGGGACGAAAAGTGTTATTACAATTAAACTTACAACAGTCTGAACATTTGACATTAAACCAAGGTCCTGTAATTGAAATAATCCTGCCGCCCCATAATCTCTTCTAAAAAATCCCATCAAAAATGCTCTTGCAGCTTCTATCGGCAGTTCGAGAAATCCAACAACAATAGGAGAAAATAATCTTTCAATTATCCCCAGTATTTCGAATTCATTAAGAAAAAACAAGGATAGTGTTCCCAGTATAAATATAGGTATAACTTCTTTTATGTACCATTCTAATCTCATTAAAGTCTTATAAAGAATATTTGAAAACTTTGGGATTCTGAGAGGTGGTAGTTCCATTATAAAGTCAGAGGCTTGGCCTTTGATTATCCTTGAAGACAATGACCCAACAAGTATTAATTGAAGCAAAACTACGACTAAGATGAATAGCAATGCATTGAAAGAAAGTGCAGATGCCATGGCAAAAATGACAGCTATTTGGGCAGAACATGGAACTCCCAGTGCCAAGAGAAGTGTTGCAATTATTCTCTCTTTTTTTGAATCTAATGTTCTTACTGTAATTGTGGCCATAGTTACGCATCCGCATCCCAATATAAGGGGTAGTATTGCTTTTCCATTGAGCCCTAAGATCTTCAAAGGTTTATTGCCCATAACTGCTAACCTTGGGAAATAACCTGAATCTTCTAGAAGACCAAAAGCTATGAAAAATGTCAAGACAATAGGAAATATGATTGCAATTGCATATGTTAGTGCCATTGTGATTATTCCAAACTCTCCAACAAACATTCTAGATATAAAATTATTAGGGACATAATTATCAAAAATGTAAATAAGGCCTGGATTTATTATATCGCCAAATAATTTTTCTTCTAAGAACTCAACCATTATTTGAGCTCCAAAAAATCCTACAAACTGGTAAAGCAATAATACTATTCCCAAAAATATTGGTATGCCTGTAACAGGATTTAAGGTCAGATTGCTCAGTTTTTCAGATAATTGTGTTTTTAAGATCTTCTCTTCTTTTTTGACTTTTTTCAAAATGTGGAGAGTTTCTTCTCGTCTTTTCTCCCGGATATAATAAAAAAGTGGTACAGGAATAGATTCTTTTTCTTTTGCTATTATTTCTTTTATTTCTTCCATTTTTTTCTTGTCTTTTAGAACCCTTTCTGCATATGATTCGTCTGACAGCACCATTATTGCTTTTCCTCTATTTCCGAGTATTTTTGTTAGTTTTTCAACAGAGCTTTCAAGCTTTCCATAGTTCACTTTAATATACGATTTTGATGAATTTAATATCGATTTCTTCATTTTGGCTATGCCTTTACCTTCAACAGCAACAGTTTCAACAACAGGGACACCAAGTATCTTTGAGAGCCTATCAATGTCTATAATTACTCCTTTTCTCCTAGCTTCATCAGCCATGTTTAAAACAAGAGTAAAAGGTAGCCCAATCTCAGAAAGCTCGGAAGATATCATTAAAGCTCTCTGTAGATTCTTTTCGTCTGCTACTTGGATTACATAATCAATTTCACTAGAAAATAATACATTCCTAGTTACTTCTTCATCTTCAGACATTGGGATGAGACTGTTTGATCCAGGCGTATCAATTATATCTACCTTTTTTATTCCTAAAAGCCCCTTTCCTCTTGACAATTCAACTGTTGTCCCAGGGTAGTTCGATACAGTCACGTACTTACCAGTAAGATGAGAAAAAATTACACTTTTACCAACATTTGGACTCCCGACAAGTGCTATTCTTTTGTCCATTGATTTATCGCCTCAAACAAATTTCACAGTCTGCATCTGGATCACATTTTGGTATATCTTTGCCACAAGGACATTTTGAAGGTCCTCCGGCCATTTTGCATAAAGCATCAGTAACTTCATCGGAGATACAATGTTCCATTTTACATGCCTCTTCATGAACAATATCTAGATTGATTTTGAGATAGTCATTCAGAAATATTTCAACTATCCTGTGCTTTCTTTTTATTTTATTAGCTATTTTCAATCCTTTTTCAGTTAATCTAACACCTTTATAAGGCTCATAAAAAATCAAATTATTTTTATTTAGTCTTTGTATTTCCTCTGTTACGCTTGATGGTGAAACATTCATAAATTGCGCAATATCTGTTGTCTTCGCTACCTCTTTTTCTATAGCGATATCAAGTATAGCCTCCAGATATTCTTCTACATCCTGTTTTGGCATTGTATCAGTAAATAGTTTGGGTGGGCCTAATTTATAAATTTTTCGGTGGACCTAAAAATATATAATTCTCTGAATCTTATTTACCCCTTAATGTGACATAATTGTCTGATTCAGGAATAATATCTTTTAATAAATTATATGTAGAAGTGTCTGGTTTGATAGCTAACACCCTCAAGACGTCTTCTGGTGTGTCAAGATCATAAAACAAAGTATCCGAATTTAATATTTTAAATGAAATATTATTTTTTTGAAATTCGGCCGCATGTTTTTCAAAACTATTTTCTCCAAACTGTAATTTGAAATTTACGTCTAAAGGTAACAACAATGCAGAAGTTCCACCCCTAGATGAAGGCGATACTGAACCACATCCGTTTTGTGAAATAGAAATAATATTCTTGATATCGGTCTCATTGATGAAAGGTAAGTCTAATGGTAAAATCAAAACTTTATTTTCTTTTTTCTTCAATAGAGTAATTCCTTTTTCAAGTGCTCCGTTAAGATCAACTTCATCTTCAAATATAATTTTTACAGGTAATCCATTTGGCAGGATCTCACTATTCTCCTTCTTTGTTAGTAGATATATTTCAACTTCAGGAAAATTTTGGAGAAGAGAAATCATATCCTCTAGTAATGCTATAATGAGGTATTTTTTATTGTTTCCTAAGACCTCGTTTAATCTAGATTTTGAGAAATTGACAGATTTCAAAGGCAGCAATACAGGTAATGTCATTGCATTTCCATCCTTTTAATTACAAACTTACAAAGTCTAGCTCTGTCCTCCCGATTTCTCATTAGAGTATCTGTCATGATGACATCCATCCCAAATTCTCCTTTAATCTTTTCTAATAGACTAGGTTCAAGAGAATCGATTATAAATATATCCAATATATCTTTATAGTATTTTGCAACTCCAAACGAGTTTGCTTCATAGCTTGATGAATTCATAAGTTCAACTAGTGGACCTTTGACAGCCTTACCCTGGATAAGCGGAGAAACACCAATAACTTTTTTTTCAGAAAGTATCTTTCGTACACCCTTTAGAGATATTATTGTACCTATACTAACTAGTGGATTTGAAGGAGGTATGATAACCCATTCTGAGTTCTCAAGTGCATCAAGAAAACTATCAGATGGTTTAGCCTGATCTATTCCCTTATAGATAATATTATTTATCTTTCCTTCGGGTCTTTTTATGTAATATTCTTCAAAATGAATTAATTTATTTTCTAATTCAATGAATGTCTGAAAGAAATCATCGGTCATTGGAATTAAAGGAATATTTACTCCAAATCTTTTGCAAAGTTCAGATGTTACTTCAGTCAAAGTTTTACCTTCTTTAAGAAGTTCAGTCCTCTTGATATGCACAGCTAAATCTTTATCCCCTAGGAGTATCCAGTCTTCATAGCCCAATGATTTTAGATAATTCTGACAAATGAAAGTATCATTTTTTATTCCCCATCCTTTCTTAACATCAATTTCTCCAGAAAGAGTATACATAAGCGTGTCTACATCAGGCGAAACATGCAGCCCATAAATCTCAATGTCATCACCAGTATTTACAATGGCCGAAAAATTTTTGGTAATGCTAGAAAGACCGTCAACAAATTTTGCCCCTCCGCCACCACCAGAAAGTACTGTTATCAAACTACCACCCATTGTAATGGATTACATCCTTTAGATCTCTTCTTTTTGGTTTTATTGGATCTTCGTCAGGTATGCCAATTATTAGAATCTCCTGCGGTATGATATGGTTAGGGATCTCAAGAACTTCTCTTATATCTTCAGGACAAAAGAGAGGCGCGCAAAGCCATAGTACACCAAATCCTTTTTCAGTAGCTTTAAGCAGAATATTCTCTGAAGCCAGTGCCACACTCTGTACCCCCATGATAAATTCTGCATTATCTCTCTCATCCCCATATTTTTCTACTTTTGATGTATCGAAGCAAGGTATGATAATAAAAGGGGCGTTATTTATTCTTCTCTTTGACAAATTCACCCGGTCTTGGATCTCATTTAGAGGTTTACCATCTTTTTTTAGATTATTGATCCAGGTTGTAGCCATCTTTGAGGAGAGATTTTCTTTAACTTCAGTTGAATCAATTAGTAAAAATTCCCATGGTTGAAAATTATGGGCCGAAGGTGCCTGCGTTGCTGCTTCAATTAAGGACATCATGTCTTCTTTTTGAATTTTGATATCTTTAAATTTTCTTATCGTTTTTCTTTTAATTATTGGATTAATGTCCATATTTTTCCCTTTGTCTATTTAAAATAATTTCTTACTTCCTCAACTACAATCCCACTCAAAGCAACGAGCGCTATTAAGTTAGGTATTGCCATAAGCCCGTTAAATATATCAGATATATTCCATACTATGTCTACATAAGTAACAGATCCAAAAAATACAGTGGATAAGAAGAAGATTTTGTAAAGATATTTTCTCTTTACACCAAAGAGATATTCAAAACATTTTTCACCGTAGTAAGACCATCCAAGGATAGTTGAATAACCAAATAAGACGGAACATGATACTACAACCATGGTTCCAAAAATCCCAAGAGTCTGGGCGAATGCTGCACTTGTTAAAGCTGATGAAGTAAGGTCTCCGCCCCATATGTCAAGGTTGCTTTCAAGTATAACAAATCCAGTCATAGAACATAGAATTATTGTGTCAATGAATACTTCAACTATTGCTAGGGTTCCCTGTCTAACAGGATGAGGGGTTTTTGCTGCAGCGTGAGCTATTGGAGCACTGCCCAGCCCTGCTTCATTAGAGAATACTCCCCTCGCGATTCCAAATCTAATTGCCCTTGATACTGCAAATCCAGCTATCCCCCCAGTAAAAGCTGTTGGGGAAAAAGCATATCTTATTACAGATGCAAATGCATAGGGTATTCTATCGTAGTGTATAATTATAATAGCTGAAGCAGTTATTAAGTAAAGGATGCTCATAAATGGAACAAGATATGATGTGACCTCTCCTATCCTCCTGATTCCACCGAATATAACAAGTGCAGTAAGGAGGACTAATATCACCCCGAGAATTGCTGAAGCTGCAAATACATCTCCAAAGATGGGCATAGATATCACAGCGCCTTTGCCAACATTAGAAATTATGGCTAAAATAACAGAATTTGCCTGTGCCATGCTACCTATACCAAAGGAAGCAATAACTCCAAATATAGAAAATAGAATTGCCAATGCCTTAGCATCGATATTATACTTTTCCTTGAATCCTTTCTGGATATAGTGCATTGGTCCTCCGGAGAATTCTCCATCAGGATTTTTCTCTCTGTATCTTACTCCCAAAACAACTTCAGAGAATTTAGTGGCCATGCCCACAATAGAAGTTACCCACATCCAAAAAAGAGCTCCGGGACCCCCCATAACAATGGCAGTTGCAACACCAGCAATATTACCAGTTCCAACTGTCGCTGAAAGAGCTGTTGTAAGTGCCTGGAATGAAGGAATATCTCCTTGAAGATCTTCCTTCTTAAACGCACTTTCTAACAAATTTTTGATGGAAACAAAAAGTCTTCTAAATTGTATACCTCTCAAAATAATTGTGAGATATATACCAGTTCCAACCAATAATACCAACATCATAGGGCCCCAAATTATGGAATCCAATGTTGCTATAAAATCGGAAATAATTTCTAAAACACTCATGCCTATCGAAAAAACTTAATAAAAGTTATTTAAATATTTATCCAAAAGTAGTGGGCCCACTGAGATTCGAACTCAGGACCTCCGCCGTGTAAAGGCGACGTCATGACCAACTAGACCATGGGCCCGCAAGTTATCGTATTAAAATTAATATATAAATGTTATGATTTTTTTCCAGTCATTGACTCGATATCTATCCGGATTATACAGATTTTTTCTAGTTCTTTTAATGAATACTCGAAATCACCTTCGGAATAATGTGACATTATTATATCTAGCGCATGTTTTTTTTCATTTGAATCAGAAATGAAATGGGCCTTGCCATATCCTACAATACTAATATATTTCATAGAAAAATCACATGCTTTTTTAGATAGAACTAGTTCATGACCATCATCAATTTCAAATGATACCTTATTGTTTTTCTTTAAAATATCAATTTTCATCCCTTTTTTTGAAGAGTGTATATAGATGCATTTTTCCTTATACCCAAAGTTTAACGGTATGACATAAGGGTTATTATCTTCACAAACTGCAAGCCTTAGAACCTTTGCTTTATTTATTACTTTTTCAATTTCACCAAAATTTTTTATCTCCCTGTCTTTCCTGTTCATAAAATACCTTTGATTTTTAGTTATTTATCATTTTTCTATTTAAAAGAGAATTGGAATAATTAGTAAAATTTAAAAACGCTAATTAGTAAGGGTCAATTATGGCATTTAAAAACTTAAATGACATTGAGAAAAAAGAGATTTATCCTGGGTATAAAGCTAAATTTATTCATACTGAGAACATAACTTTAGCCCATTGGACAATAGAAGAAGACTCATTTTTTCCAGAACATATGCATCCACATGAACAAGTGTTGAGTATGCTTGAGGGAAAGTTTGAGTTAACAGTTGGTCTTGAAACTAAGATATTAAAACCAGGTGACGTAGCGATAATACCTCCCAACATACCCCACACAGGTAAAGCATTAAAAAAAACAAAGGCCATAGACATATTCTACCCCCATAGGGAAGACTATGTTTGATCTTTAGTCTATTTCGGAATAAATTTTTTATTTATTTTTACCTAGGAACGCTTATATACTAATGCCAAGAGTGAACCACTTTGATTTAAGTAGTAGTACTCTTGATAGTATTCTTATTGATTGCAGTAAGGCAAGTAGTAAATATCAATTAGAGATATGGCAGGTAATCTATTTATTCTGAGGGCAGCAAGCACAGTCATTATTATACAGAATGCAGAAAAGAAGTCAAACGAAACTATTACCTTCCTTGAATTTGCAAAAGTGGGAATACCTCTAACTATGTTGAATACAATCGTTTACTATGTGTATCTTTCATAGTATGATTATTTGGATTTGCACCTTACTATACCGTGCTTATGGAAGTACTTCTGGTGGTAATCTTCTGCTTTGTAGAATTTACTTTCAGGAATAATTTCTGTAACTATCTTACTGTTAAATCTACCTGATTTTTCAAGTCTTTCTTTTAGGGTCAATGCTTTATTCTTCTGATCCTCGCTGTGATAAAACACAATTGACCTATACTGACTTCCAACGTCTGGACCTTGCCTGTTGAGTGTTGTTGGGTCATGTATATTCCAGAATAATTCTAGTAACTTATCATAAGATAAAATATCAGCATTGAATTCAATTAGTACAGATTCTGCATGACCAGTTTTATCCGTGCATACCTCTTCATAGGCGGGATTTTCTGTACGCCCCCCAGAATAACCTACTTGTGTTGATATAACTCCATCTATCTGACAGAATGCGGATTCTACTCCCCAAAAACATCCAGCTGCAAATGTCGCCTTTTCGATTTTACTCATAATCAAAATTATCCTATTAATAGTTATAATCCTATTTACTATAAATAAAAAAAGAGTAATAATCTGATGTTATAATTAAAAAGAATAATAAAAATAAAAAATCTTAGTATGATTCACACTGTCTTTCAAAGTAAGCTTTTTCATGGTTGCAGGAAGGGCATATCTCTGGGGGCTCGGTACCTTCGTTTATATATCCGCACTTTCTGCATACCCATACAACTTTTTCTTTCTTTTTGAAAAATGTTCCTTCTTGTAGTTCTTTTATGAGTTTCTTGTATCTTCCTTCATGATGCTTTTCTGCTACTGCAATTGCTCTAAGTCTTGTTGCGACGTCCTTGAACCCTTCTTTCTCTGCTGTGTCTGCAAACTCAGGATACATGTTGGCATACTCATAGTGCTCACCGGCTATCGCGCCTTTGATGTTCTCAATTGTATTGCTTAGTATTAGAGGAGCTTCTGCTTCAACCTTTATTTCTGTAGGGTTTCCTTCCTTCTTTTTAATATCGTTAATCATCCTAAAGAGCCATTTGGCATGCTCCCTTTCATTGTCGGCTGTTAGGAGAAAGAGTTCAGATACTTGATCGTATCCTTCTTTATAGGCAATCTTAGCATATATCGTATATCTATTTCTTGCCATGCTTTCTCCAATAAAAGCCTTGGTCAAATTTTCTAATGTTTTGCTCATTATATCACTCCAACAATATTAATGTAAACTACTATTAAAATTTACCCTTTTTAAAATAGAGAACTATAAAGAAATAATCATAAATCTAAGATGATCGTATAATTTATTTATGCTGTAATTAATAAATCTAAAGAAAATGTTAGATATTCTCTTTTTTTCTTTTTATTCTTTTGAGTGGAAAAGTTATTTAAATTTAATTATCAATTAAATTCAAGGTGTTTTTTAATGATGCCGCTTGATGGAATAAAAGTAATTGATTTTACAGGAGCTTTGTCTGGCCCTTATTGCAGCATGCTTCTAGGTGATATGGGCGCCGAAGTAATTAAGGTTGAAAGACCAAAAAGAGGGGACGATTCTAGAGGATGGGGACCACCCTATATCTATGAAAACTTGAGCACTTATTTTGCTAGCATAAATAGAAACAAAAAAAGTCTAACCTTGAATATAAAAGAGTCAGAAGCAAGAGAAGTTGTAAAAAAAATAGTGAAGAAATCTGATATTTTGTTAGAAAATTTCAGGCCAGGGACTATGGAGAAACTTGGACTTGGATATGAAGAGATGAAAAAAATAAATGAAAAACTAATTTATTGTTCTATATCGGGATTCGGCCAGAATGGCCCATATAAGTTCAAGCCTGGTTACGATCTTATATTACAAGGCATGGGTGGACTTATGAGCGAAACTGGAGAACCGAACGGTGGTCCAGTTAAAATAGGAATCGCTGTGACTGATATCTCTGCAGGCATGTTTGCATGTTATGGAATTCTTAATGCTATTATTGCAAGATCAAAAACAGGAAAAGGTCAATTTATCGATACTTCTATGCTGGACTGCCAGGTTTCATGGCAAACTTATTTTGCAACAGGCTATCTTGCCGCAGGGAAAATTCCATCGAGAATCGGAAGTGCCCATTCCCTTATCTGCCCATATCAGTCTTTTAGAACTAAGGATATTTTCATCAATATTGCAGTTGGAAACGAAGACATGTGGAAAAAATTTTGTGAAGTCCTTGGGCTTGACATAACTGTAGATGAAAGATTCTCAGACAACGGAAAACGTCTAAAGAATAGAGACGAACTTGTTAGAATAATAGAAGAGATACTCATAAAAAAATCTGGGGAGGATTGGCTAATTCTTTTAGAAAAGGCAGGTATCCCCTCTGGGCCTATTTATACTATTGACCGCTTATTAAATGATCCTCAAGTATTACACAGAAAGATGATTGAAGAAGTAGAAAATCCATTTTACGGAAAAATAAAAATTCCAGGATTACCTGTCAAATTATCGGAAACGGGAGGATCTATAAAACTACCTCCTCCGGTTCTTGGGGAGCATTCTGAAGAAATATTAACCGCTCTTGGATACACTGAAGAACAGATAAAATCATTGAAAGAAAAAGATATAGTTTAACATACTCTTGGAACAGGATCTGACACTGGAGGCTCTAAAATTCTCCTCCCCCCTATTACTGTTTCAAGAATTACTTTCTCTCCTTTTTTCACTTCTCCGATAATGGCCGCATTTTTTCCTCGACGATCTTTTCTTATAAGATCAAGAACTGTTTCGGCATCTTCACGTTCAACAGAAATCAAAACTTTGCCTTCACATGCTATTTCCATAAAGTTTAGTCCAAGAATATCGCATATAGAAGCTACTTCTTCCCTGACAGGTATTTTCTCTTCTTTAATCTCGATTCTTACTCCTGATTTTTTTGAAAATTCATTTAATGAATTGGCGATGCCACCCCTTGTGGGGTCTTTCATTGAACGAATTTTGTAAGGAAGTATTCTTTCAATCATCTTATTTAGGGGTGCAACATCTGATTTGATGCTAGATAAAAATGGTATGTCTTCTCTTACAGAAAGCATTGAGGCGCCATGATCCCCTATAGTTCCAGAAACTATGATCAGATCTCCTTCTTTAAGATCTTTGTCCGAAAGTAAATTGTGTGTATATCCAACACCAGAGGTATTAATAAAAAGATCATTTCCAGCAACTTTTGTATCTCCTGTTATTAATGGAACGTCTGCTTCTTTCAAAGTTTCATCCATAGATTTTATGATTTTCCGAAATTGGTCAGTAGAAAATCCTTCTGGGAGTATAACTCCCGAAGATAGAGCAAGTGGTTTTGCACCCATAACTGAAAGGTCATTTATTGTACCAGAAATTGAAAGTCGTCCAATATCTCCTCCTGGAAAAAAGAGAGGGGTTACTGTATGAGAGTCAGTAGTAAATACTATGTGCCCGTCGCCAAATGGTATAGTCCCAGAATCATCCATATCTGGAAGTCCCAATCCTCCCTGAATCTTATTAAGAGAGAATCCATTGATGTAGAGAGACTTGATCATCGTTTCCATCATGTCCCCCCCTCCACCATGCTCTGACTTTATTATATCGGAAGTAAACTCGCCCATATAAGATTAGAATATAGGAAAACTTTATAAACATTGTTAGACCTTTTAGGCCAGATATAAAGGTGATAATGTGTCAATTTGGCAGGCTAAATCAAAAAGAAAATTCACTGGTGGAAGAATCACACAAGCAAGAAAAAAACTTAAGAGAGAACTAGGTAGAGAATCAACTTTTACTGTAATTGGAGAAGTTAGTAAGAAAAAGGTAAGGTGCTTGGGTGGAACAGAAAAAATGAAACTGATGAAGAATGATTATTCTAATCTACTCACAAAAGAAGGATATAAGAAAGCAAAGATCACAAGTGTAGCAGATAATCCAGCTAACAGGCATTTCGTCAGAAGAAGCATTATTACAAAGGGTGCAATAATAAACACAGAGCTTGGAAAAGCAAGAGTAACTTCAAGACCCGGACAAGACGGAGCAATAAACGCCGTTTTAATTGAATAAATTTTCATTTTGAAATTAATTAATGTCTTTTTTAGAGAAAAGTTTAAATAAGACTTTTTATTAATAATTTTAAGTTTAATTTTTGCCTTTTTCGGCAATCTAAGGAGGTATAATTATGAGAGAGCCAGAAGAACTTCCTCTAGCCCCCCTTGAAAGACTACTTAGGAAAGAAGGGGCTGAAAGAGTTTCAGAAGATGCATGCAAAGTCTTAGGCGTTGCTCTTGAGGATTACTCAAGAATAATAGCAAGAAAGGCTAAAGATTATTCAGCACATGCTAAAAGAAAGACTATAAAGGCAGAAGATATAGAACTTGCCTTAAGGGATTTAAATATTTAATTTTTTTCTTTAATAGATGGCAGAAAATCTTATATTTGATACTGTTTCCCGATTGGTGAGGTAAATGGAAAAAAAAATAAAAAAATGTGCATATTGTCAGACTGAATTTGATATTAAAGACAAAAATCGTATAGTTCTAGAGTTGTGGAAGGATAAAAAGCACCTCACTAGACTTTATTTTTGCAGTAAGAACTGTTTTGTTTCTTTCTTGAAAGATAAAAAGGTCATATGAGGTATTCTATGTCAAAGGAAAAACTCAAAGGCATAAGAAGGTCTCTTTTGGAACAAAAGTATAGATTTGATCTTGGTAGGCAGTTTCTAGTCTATGTAAACTTTGCACTTCTTATCATAGCAGCTTCAGATAAAATAAAACTTATCATCGATCTAAAAACTACCGAGCTTCTATTGATTCTGGTGCCCATATCTTTCGTAGCAACTTATATTTTAGGATACGTTCTTGATAAATTTGTC
Source organism: Methanofastidiosum sp. (assembly GCA_020854815.1). Taxonomy (NCBI): domain Archaea; kingdom Methanobacteriati; phylum Methanobacteriota; class Candidatus Methanofastidiosia; order Candidatus Methanofastidiosales; family Candidatus Methanofastidiosaceae; genus Candidatus Methanofastidiosum; species Methanofastidiosum sp. The sequence goes on from JAHKLW010000097.1 coordinate 18,182, forward strand.
AAGTTTCCACAGGCTACGCAGATGGTAGAGGCCAAAAGAAGCCCTTACACATTGATGACGCAGGAGAAACTTGATAAAATTATTGAATTACTTGAAAAACAATAGGAAAAACTTATATTCACACAATTACATAACAATATATTATAAGGGGATTTTATGGGTAAGATTGCAGCAACTAGATTAAGAGACAAGATGATTGTAACAGAACAAGGTCATGAAATTGGAACTCTTTTTGACATGGTCATAAATGAAGATACTGGAGAGCTCATAGCTCTTGTTGTGGAGCCTACAACTGATGTCATTTTGGACAATATGATAACGGACAAGGAAAATCTAGTTCTTGTTCCTTTTAGCGCTGTAAGAGCTGTCAAGGACTTCATCATAGTTGACGTCAGAAGAATTCCAAAGAAGAGCGAAAGAGTAGGAATGTTCGCAAAGGTTCCCGAATAAATTATTTTTTTATCTTCTTTTCTATTCTAAGTTCCATTAATCTCTTTATTACCAAGTAAGCAATAGAGAAAGTAATAGCTCCTATTAGAGGCGTTTTATAATCATTATTCTTAAATAAAATAAAGTTAATACCTATGAAAAATATAAAATAGATGAATGCTAAAAGGATTGCATATAAGATAGAATTCATTTCGTTTAATCGCATGAGATTCTTTTCATCGTTATGACTTATATTTCTAGCCCTTTATTCTAAAACTTAGATAAGTATTTATGTATATAAAAATAAATCAATTTATGAAACTACTGGGATTTGTAGGTGGGATGAACTGGCAGTCTACAGTTGATTACTACAAGACCATAAACACGCTGGTAAATCAAAAACTTGGGGGAAATCACTCTGCAAGATTGATAGTATATTCAGTTGACTTTGAAGAGATTCTGACTCTTGAGCTACAAAATAACTGGGATTTAATCAAAGATAAAATAATCGAAATATCTGGGAGTCTTGAGAAGGCTGGCGCCAAAGGAATTGTCATATGCTCAAACACTATGCATTTGATAGCAGAAGACCTAGAAAAAGTGAGCAAGATTCCTATAATAAATGTAATAGATGCAACAGCTGAAGAGATAAAGAAAAATAGAATTAATTCTGTGGGACTTCTTGGTACAAAGTTCACAATGGAGATGGAATTCTATAAAAATAGACTAACAGAAAGACATAGATTAAAAGTCTTAGTTCCTGATGCAAAGGATAGGGCGATAATTAATAATATAATCTATAAAGAGCTAGCATATGGAAATGTAAACTTGGCCTCTAAAAAAGAAATCAAAAGAATAGCAGACGATCTTATTATAAAAGGTGTAGAAGGCATTATATTGGGATGCACTGAGCTTCCAATGGTAATAAATTCTAAAGAATTTGAAGTTCCACTATTTGAAACACTAAAGATACATATGTTGGCGGCCATGGAGTTTTCATTGAATGATTATCAAGGGTAAAATTTATTAAGGAGTCTAAAAAAATCTGTGGAGAGGAGACAATCATGAAAAAGGAAAAAATAAAGCAACAACATAAACAGAAGAAGTTCAGATCAGAAGGAACAAATATGCTGATTGGTATTGGTCTTGGTATCGTCTTTTACTTAATATTTGGTAACTTTATTCTTGCAGCCATCATGGCAATAGTAGTCGTTACCATCTTAGGAATTGGTGTTAAAGACAAATAAAAAGTTAAAAGAGTTTTCTCTGACTAACTGAGCATTTGATATTAGTTAAAGTTTTCCATTCTGCCCTCACAAAATCAGGAAAACTATTATTTAATTTATAGTAATCTTCAAGAAATTTTATAGTCTTTGGGTCACTAGGATAGCCACTTCCAAATGAAACGCCCTCATCCTCTTCAATTTTTTTTATAAGCTCATCCCTCTTTACTTTTGCAAATATCGAAGCAGCTGCAACTATTGGATATTTATCTTCGGCCTTGTGGGAAGCTATGATCTCACATGAAGAAAATTCATCACCAAGCGCTTCTTTTAGATTATCAGAAAATCGATTTGCATCAACATCGCATGAATCGCATATCACCCGATTTATTGGAGCATTAAGTCCAACAATAGCTTCCTTGAAAGCTAAAAGCTCAATCTCATTTAGAGTGCGGTTCTTCATCTCCTTATTCAGAAAAGTGGGGCTCAATACCCTAAAATAATATTTTCCTTGAAGGCCTAATAATTCTGAAAATAACTCTTTTCTCCTTTTTGCAGTAAGTTTCTTTGAATCTTTTACGCCGAGTGATTCAATTTGTTTAAGTTTATCTTCAGATACTGAGAAAGAAGCCACTACAAGCGGCCCTATGACAGGACCCCGCCCTGCTTCGTCCACACCGCACACCTGCATTACTTTAAACCTCCGTAGAAAGTAAAGCATGTCTTACTGCCTTGACGCCACTTAGACCTTTTAATTCAGTCAAAAACTCTTTAATCTCTTTAGTCTCGCCTTTTAGAATAAAAATCTCAAGACAGTTTTTTTCATCCAGATGCGTGTGTAAAGTTGTCTCAACTACATGTTCGTATTTGTGGTGGATGGTGTTCAATGGACTTTCTGATTTCTTACTTGAGATAACCATACCAGTGACTACTAAATGCCCTTTTCCTTCTTCCCAGACTTCAGTTGTGACATAATCCCTCAATGCCTCCCTAAAGATTTCAGACCTAGTTGAAAATCCTTTGACAGCGAGCAATTTATCAAGTTTATCAAGTAGTTCATCGTTAATTGAAATACTAATAACAGACATTCAATCCCTTCCAAAATTAAGTATTATTTTCTTATTAAAGACTTTATCCCTAAAATCCCGAGGTATGATATACCTGAAACAAGGACAATTGTGGCCCCAGATGGTTGATTAAGGAAGAAAGACATACCGATTCCTATAAGCATATAGATTATTCCGATAAGGATAGAGAATATTATCATTTTTTTGAGACTGTTAGTAAAAATGCTCGCTGTTGCTGCAGGAAGTGTAAGAAGTGCCATGGCTAATATTATCCCAACAACACTTACCAAGACTACAACTGTCAAAGCTACAAGAGACAGTAAAACAATATAGGTTTTCAGGACAGGAACATTTGTAACTTCAGAAAATTCTTCATCAAAAGAGAAAGCAAGAAACTCGTTATATCTAATAAAAACTATGAGGGCAATGACAATGTTTAGGGCAATCATAATCAATATATCTATCCTTGAAACAGTTAGAATATTTCCAAATAGATAGCTAGCAAGATCGGGCATATATCCCGGTGTCTGATATATCATGAATATCCCAAATGCCATCCCAATAGCCCACATTGCACCGATTAAGGTGTCCTCACGTTGGTATGCTTTTTTGGATATAATCCCGAGTATAGAACTAGAAAAAACACTGAAGATAATTGCAGTTAAAAGAGGATTGTATCCTAAAAATAATCCTAAACCTATCCCGCCAAATGCAGCGTGCGATATGCCTCCAGATATGAAGACTAATCTTTTGACTACAACATATGAGCCTATTACACCGCACGCAATTGCAGCCAAGATACCTGCCATAACTGCATTTTGGAAAAAGACATACTGGAATACCATCAGTCCTCATGCTCCTTCAAAACTCTATGAGGTATGCCATGCCCTATAAGTTCTATTGGGCATCCATACAACTTTTCGAATACTTTTGGAGGTATGTTTTTCTCGCCGTGATAATGAAGAGTTTTATTGATACACCCAATTGTTTTAACATGTGACGATATGGCCCCTGTATCATGTGTAACTAGTATGATGGCCATCTTTTCAGACAGCTCGTGGAGGAAATCATAAAAATCAGTTTCTGCCTGAACATCAATATTTGAAGTAGGTTCGTCGAGCAAAAGAAGTTTGGGCTCTGTTGCTAGGGCCCTTGCTATTAGGACTCTTTGCAGCTGCCCACCAGACAATTTTCCAATTTGAATATTTCTAATGTCTGCAATCCCCATTATGTTCATGGCTTTGTTCGCAATTTTTCTATCTGCTCCCGAGTATCTTCTCAAGAAATCAGTATGCCCTATCCTGCCACTGAGGATCACCTGCTCAACATTAATTGGAAAGTTCCGATCAACTAAGGTATACTGTGGGACATATCCGACATATTTTCTACCTTCTTTTGGATTCTTACCAAAAAGGGAAATGGTGCCTTCTGTAGGTGTGAGAAGGCCAAGGATAATTTTCAGAAGTGTTGATTTTCCCCCGCCGTTTGGCCCTATTATCCCGAGAAAATCATCATCATAAACTGTAAGATTGATATCTTCTAAAACTCTATGGTCTCCGTAATCAAACGATAGATTCTCTATTCGGATAATTTCATTATTCATAATATTACTGATTCTTTATTTTGTTTGCTGTGATTTTAAGATTTTCTATATAATTTTCTGCTAAGGGATCAATAACTTCGGTCTTTCCGCCGATCTCTTTTGTGATAATTTCTGCCGCTTTGCTACTAAATCCAGGAGAAACAAATATGACTTTAATGTTCTGTTCCTTTGCTTCCTCTATTGTGTGAGCTAGAGATTGCAAAGTTGGCTCTTTCCCTTCAATTTCAATTGCAATCTGATTTAGATTATAATCCTTTGCAAAATAGCCCCAAGAGGGGTGAAATATCATAAATGACCTGTTATCCATATCCTTTAATTCATTTATTATGTAGTTATCTGCTTCGTCCAGTTTTTCTAGATAATCATCTCTGTTCTTCAGGTAGTATTCTTTGTTATTCGGGTCAGCTGCAATTAGGCCTTCATATATGTTTTGGACCATAATTTTTCCGTTTCTCAAAGATGTCCAGATATGGGGATCATTTCCATCTTCATTGTGATCATCTTCCACCATTTCAATTAAGCCAATTCCTTTTGAGCTATCGACAACAATCATATTCTTATTCAAGTCTTTTATTTTGTCCATCGATTTTACCTCAAATTCAATCCCGGATCCGACCATAAAATATATTTTTGCTTTGGACAAATCAGCTAATTGGCTCGGCTTTAAGTCTGCAGTATGCGGGTCTCCACCTTGTGGAACAATAATGTTAACGTTGACCTTTTCCCCGCCAACGGCCTCGATCATCTCTTTTTGGGGAGATACCGTTGCATAAACAACAATTCTCCCATCAGAATCTGTAGTTTTTTCATTTGCACAGCCTAATGAGAGCGCAATTAAAAATGTCAAAAAAATAATCAATAAATAACTCTTCATTCCATAACCTCTGAAATATATATTAATAATAATATTTAAAGCTTTCTATAATAAATATTAATAAAATAATTAAACATAATTAATAAATAGAAAACCATTAAAAGAGCTAGTTGCACTCAACTTTGATGAACAAAAGATTAGGGTTTTCTTCACTTGCATTTTATGGAGAATCTCTAGAAAATGCCCTTTCATGGGGAGAAACCAATAATTTCGAGCTTCTAGAGATAGTTGCAGAAAATAATCACGCAATTGATGAGGAAACATTAACCAAAATTAAAGATCTGATCTCTTCTTATAATTTCGACTATACGGTACATTCGCCCTTCTCAGATATCAACATATCAAGCTTAAACAAGAGCATAAGGAAAGAATCAGTAAGACAGGTAAAATATTCCATATTTGCAGTAAATGAAATAGGTGGAAAGATACTGACATTTCATCCAGGAAGGCATTCTGCAGCTACAAGTAAGTCAAGAGAGAACACAAAACAAATACTTTTTGACTCTCTGAAGGAGATATCAGATTACAACAAGGATTATGGTGTGACTATTGCTTTAGAGAATATGCCTGACACCTTTATCACGACAATGAGGGTATCTAAGGAAGTGTTGGAAGTTCTTGAAAATAAACAACTATCAGAGATAAAACACACTATGGATGTTGGCCACCTTGAAACTAACAATGTAGACATAGGCGAATATATCTACGATTTAAGGAAGTATCTAATCCATATGCATCTGCATGATAACTTCGGGGAGTTTGATAATCATCTACCGCTTGGAGACGGAAATATAAATTTCCCGGGGATATTCAGGGTTTTGAAAGAAATTAACTATAAGGGCAGGATAATACTTGAAATGACAAAAACTGAAGATATTCTAAAGAGCCGCAAATTCTTAGAAGAAAAAAATTATTTGTTTTAATCTAATAGTCATAGAACTTAATAATCATTTTTGCCATATTATTGTTAAAATCCAACTCAGGTTTTTCCCTTTTGGTTCAATAAATAATTTATCTAGGCCTGTCCAAAAGCTAAACCAGCCCCCTGGCTCTGTTATGATTAAAGGTAAGCTGAATAAAAAATCTTTTTGAGTTAGCAAAAGAGAGGAGACTAGGGCCTATGAAAATCCATTTAACTCCTTCCCGCCTTGTCTGTGCCATCTCTTTTTGCTTTTCTTTCGCCTGATTCTGGAAATAGTCTTTCAATCTTTTCTTAATCATGGGCTATTTTGTTATTCTTCTTTTATTTTTTGGTACAAGTAATCTTAGTTCAAGTATTGGAGATTCAGTCTTTTTCCCTCTTACGGCCCTTCTACATTCAATCAAGAAATCATCAGAAAGTCCTCTTGCAGAATAAGGCCTTGGATCAAAATCTGAAAACAGGTCATCATATGAATCAAGAAATAGGCTAATATTTTTCTCACGCAAGATAATTTTTGGATCTTCACTAGCTTCATTGTTTGATTCGTCTCCCATGTACTCCTCCCCCTTTATGCATAATATAATTAGTATAACTATTTAAGTATTATTTAGTTTAATCTTATATCACTGAACAGATATTATGAAACAAAAAAATGACAAAGAACACTGGTACGATAGAAGAGCGTACAAATATTTGATATATCCGGCCACAGAGAGTACTAGAACTATAATTTCAAGCCTAATTGAAAATGATTCTAAAGTTATCGATATTGGATGTGGTACAGGAGCATTGGCTTTTTACCTCTCAGGAAGATGTAGATACGTCTTAGGTATTGAACTTTCAAAGAAGATGATTGATTACGCCAATTCAAGAAAAGAAGAAAATAATATTTCTAACGCCCAGTTTTTTCAAGGCGATGCCGAAAAAGTTTCCAGATTAACGAAAGATAGATTTGATTATGCAATTTTTCCCTGTGCCTCCATGAAATGAAATCAAGAACTAGAGCCAAGGCGTTGGAAGAAGTAAAAAAAATCACAAACAAGATATCATCTACGACTATACTGTAAAAAAGAAAACTTCTTTTCAAAGAATAATGGATTCAGCTGCTGAATTTCTTGCAGGAAAAGAAAATTATGACAACTACAAATCTTTTCTAAAAGAAACGGTATTTTTGGACTATTAGAAAAACATGATTTTAAGATTGAAAAAATTATCTATGATAAAGATTCTTATGCCGCTGTTAAGGCCAGTTGGAAATAGACTTAAAAAAGAAGGCATGGAAAAAAATAATAAGAATAATTTAGGGCGATTTGGATGTATAAAGTTGTTCTATTAAGACATGGGGAGAGCACTTGGAACAAAGAAAACAGGTTTACCGGTTGGACTGATGTTGACCTTTCAGAAAAAGGGATAGAAGAAGCTAAAAAAGCAGGCAAAGTGTTGCTTGAGTCTGGATATGTATTTGACATAGCGTTTACTTCTGTGCTTAAAAGATCTATAAGGACATTGTGGCTTGCATTGGATGAAATGGATCTTATGTGGATACCAGTAATCAACTCATGGAGGCTAAATGAGAGACACTATGGCGCTCTGCAAGGTCTTAACAAATCAGAGATGGCTGAAAAGTATGGTGAAAAGCAGGTTTTAATCTGGAGAAGGAGTTACGATATAAGACCGCCAGAATTAGAAATAAATGACAAAAGATATCCTGGTTTTGATCCCCGCTACAAAGACCTAAAAAAAGATCAGATTCCTTTGACTGAATGCCTTAAGGATACTGTTGAGAGGTTCATGCCCTACTGGCATGATACAATAGCTCCCACAATAAAAAGTGGTAAAAGAGTATTAATAGCTGCCCATGGAAATAGTCTTAGAGCTCTTGTAAAATATCTTGATAACATCCCTGAAGAGGAAATAGTTAGTTTAAACATACCCACAGGCATACCCTTGGTCTATGAGCTCGATAAGAACCTAAAACCAATAAAACATTATTATTTGGGCGATCCGGAAGAAATTGAAAAAGCCATAAAATCAGTTGCAAATCAAGGAAAGGCAAAAAAATAGATCATACAAAAGATTTATAAATACATTTATGATTAAAATTTTTGTTACTATGAGCTTAGAGCCATCCAATACAACCAAAGTAGTCACAAAAGACTCTTTTCTTAGATTTTGGTGGTGGCGATACTAAGCGACCTACCTTCAGGTTTTCGCTTACTCATAGGAATTTTTGTATAAATTAGACATCTAGACTTTTTTAGAAGTCTTGTTTTTTTAGATAAATCATATCTTTAGATTTTTAATAAAATATTAAAGGAGGATAAACATGGAAAAAACCAAAATATTTTTGGACGAAAACGAAATGCCAAAAAGATGGTATAACATACAGGCAGATCTACCAAAACCTCTGGCTCCGGTATACAGCCCACAAACATTGAAACAGGCAACATTGGAAGAACTTTCAGTACTCTTCCCAATGGAAATATTAAAACAGGAAGTTTCCCAAGAGAGATGGATTAATATCCCTCAAGAGATACGTGATATTTACGCAGTATGGAGACCTTCTCCGCTTTACAGAGCTTTAAGACTTGAGAAGGCACTAAAAACACCTGCAAAAATTTACTTCAAATGGGAAGGAATTTCACCTGCAGGAAGTCACAAACCAAACACAGCTGTACCTCAAGCTTATTACAACATGAAGGAAGGTACACAAACGATAACAACTGAAACTGGTGCTGGTCAGTGGGGATCTGCATTAAGCTATGCAACGAGCTTATTCGACATAACGTGCAGAGTTTACATGGTAAGGGTAAGTTACGAGCAGAAACCTTACAGAAGGAATCTGATACATTTATGGGGAGCAGAAGTATTCCCAAGCCCAAGCAATAAGACCAATGCAGGAAGATCTGTACTAAAGGATAATCCAGAACACCCTGGAAGTCTTGGAATCGCCATATCTGAAGCAGTAGAAGATGCTGCAACTCATGACAATACAAAATACTCTCTAGGTAGTGTGTTAAATCATGTTTGTATGCATCAGACAGTGATTGGTCTTGAATCAAAGGAGCAACTAAAGATGGAAGAAAGATACCCCGACATAGTTATAGGTTGCTTAGGCGGGGGTTCAAATTTTGCAGGTATTTCATTCCCATATCTACATGACAAGATAAAAGACGACAAGAAAGACCTCAGAGTTATTGCTGTTGAACCACACTCATGCCCAACACTAACAAAAGGCCTCTATGCATTCGATTACGGTGACTCTACAAAACTAGGTCCAATTACAAAGATGTTCACCTTGGGCCATGATTTCATTCCCCCAGGCATCCATGCCGGAGGACTAAGGTATCACGGTGCTTCACCGATAGTAAGTTCACTCTGTGATCAAAAGATTATTGAAGCTCAGGCATATCATCAAACCGAAATATTTGAAGCCGCCATGCTCTTTGCACAGACAGAAGGGCATGTTCCAGCTCCAGAAACTGCCCATGCAATTAAATCTGTAATCGAAGAGGCAAAGAAGTGCAAACAGACAGGCGAAGAGAAGATCATTCTATTCAATGCAAGTGGACACGGTCACTTTGACATGAAATCATACGAACTATTCCGTGAAGGAAAACTCACAGACTATGAGTATCCTGCAGATCTTGTGAAGCAATCACTTACAAAACTTCCAAAAGTTGTGGAGGACTAACCTCCTATTTTTTTATTTTTGTGGTAAAATGAAAATTCTTGGTTTTTTGGTAAATCCTATTTCAGGCATGGGGGGTTCAGTAGGATTAAAGGGAACTGACGGCCTTTATGAAAAAGCTCTAGAACTTGGTGCTGAAAAAGTGTCAAGAAAAAGAGCAGAAGTATTCTTTGATTCACTTGGCCCCATAAAAGATGCAAAATTTCTAGTCCCATCAGGCGAGATGGGCGAAGAACATATAAAAAATAAAGGGCATGAGTATGAAGTAGTATATAATCCCAAGGAATTAACGAGTAGGGAAGATACTCTAAAAACAATAAATGAATTCAAAAAAAGACAAGTTGAACTAATCATATTCTGTGGTGGAGATGGAACTGCAAGGGATATATGCGAGGCCATTGGCACAGAAATTCCTGTGGTCGGGATGCCTACAGGGGTAAAGATGTTCTCTTCTGTTTTTGCAATTAATCCAAAGGCTGCGTCTGATCTTCTCAAGGCTTTTTTAGAAGGTAAATCTAATTACAAGGATTCCGATGTATTAGATATTGATGAAGAAAGCTATAGGGCAGATAAATTCAAGATGAAGCTATATGGTTATCTAAAAACGCCTTATGTACCAAACCTTATTCAAGATTCAAAGGCGCTGTTTGAAGGTCATGATGAAGAGATGGCAAAGGAAGGCATAG
>JAHKLW010000098.1 GCA_020854815.1 Methanofastidiosum sp.
AATCTATAAATAATAGACTTAACATTTTATATATTATCATCCTAGATATAAAGAATTTAATGGAATGATAATATGAGAAGAATAGCTTTTTTGGGATAGTATTGGTTGCTATGTTGTTATTTTCAGGATGTGCTACAGAAACAAAACCAACTACTCCAACCGAAACTCCGAGTGATGAACCTGAATCCACAGAGGAACCCAAACCTACAGAGCCTCTCACAGAAACACCAGTTGAAGGCCCTAAGACCCCTGTGCAAACAAATTTATGGGAGGCGGATGGAATTATAGCACAAAATGAATACAAGAACAGCAGAGAATTTGGAGGAAGATTTTCTGTATATTGGTTCAACGATGATGAATACATTTACATGGCCTTGAAAGGTCAAACTTCAGGGTGGGTATCTATAGGGTTTGAACGTACTCTAGCAATTAGAGATGCAGACATGATTTTTGGTTTAGTAAGTAGAGGAATCCCGACAGTCCTCGATCAATAGTCTACTGGAGATTTTGGACCTCATCCATCAGATCAGTAACTTGGTGGTACAAATGATCTAATCGAAACTAGCGGTAGTGAGGCAAGCGGATTTACAATTATAGAATTCAAACGCAAACTTGATACTGGAAACGGATACGATAAATCATTTACTAAAAGCCAAAATATAACTATAATATGAGGTATAGGATCTTCGGATTCGATTAATGTCCCACATTCACTAAGAGGTGTCGGTAGTATAAAGTTAGATTAAATTATTATTTTTTTATTTTTATTGGTCAGCTCTAAATAATCTTCTCTAATGGGAAAGAATGCATCTATAATGTTACAATCTGTCAATGCTATACCAGAATGATTTATATTAGGTGGAACTATTGCTACATCTCCTTGTTTCATTATTCTTTTTTCATTTCCAACTTTGAACTCAAATTCTCCTCCAAGCATAGTTGCAACTTGTTCATGTAAATGAAAATGGTCAGGAAATATAGCTCCTGCTTGAATCTTCCAGTAAGCAAATGTCATGTTTTTTGAATGAATAAATTTGACTTTGATTTTTGGTAAGATATCTATTTCTTCAATTTCTTCAAGATTATTAAACGACATAATAACACCTATCTAAGATATGGATTTTTGTTAATAAGATTTGCGTAATTAGATATATCTTTTAGTCATGACTTTTATCCATTTGAAGTGGAGGATTAGGTGTATTAGCACAAAGATTCCCATTAAGATACCGGCCCTATCATGAATAAAATTGAGCCAGAAAGTCTGAAGATAAATTCCTATTCTAGCAAATAAAAGTAAAGACTCTTTAAATTTTAAAATACCAGTAATTAAACTAATGAAGAAAGTTAATCCCATGCCAATGTCAATAAAATAATTTAAATCTGATTTTTTCATCTAATCGCCCATTTTGCATTTCCCTTGATATAAAATATAAATAGTTTGCTAATATATATAGTTAAGGAGATACATTAAACAATTATTTCTTAATTTTAAAATAAAAAATAAAGGCGATCACAATTAGGGTAAACCATACCAAATTAGAGAAATACCAAGCCTCAATTATTTGAAAAGTAGTATAGGTTATGTATGTGATTAAAATACCCAATAAATTTAATATTACTCCCAAAATTAAATAAATTTTTGATATCTTTCTTTCATGAACTAAATTTTTATTAGATTTCAAATAATGATAAATTGAATAAGCTCCCGGAAAATAAGAGATAATTGCTGAACGAATAAATAAGTAGGATACTAAAATTAATATTTCTAATGAAATCATATAATCAATAATTATTGGCTTTAATAGTTTAAATTTTTATAGGGAGTTATAAAAAAATTTTTCGATATACACTTTTTATTAGTATTGACTCTTTAAGAACATCGTCGTGAAATCTTTTGAAACGGAGTTAAGGATTCTATCTTATCTATTACTTCAATTCCTTGTTGTGACTAAAGGTAATAATACTATATGAATCAAAAGAGTATCTTTAATCTGTATGAAGGTCGGAAGAATTCTTCTTATTTTTTTTAAAATCCTCAAATATACTAAAATCAAATAGAAATTGACAAAAGGCCATAATGTGAAATCAAGAAAAGGGATACGATGGAACAATAATGAAGAAGACTACGATTGTGAAATTCAAGCACTACATAATTTGCATAAAATAACAGAGACTAAAAAGAAAGTAAATCCAAGGAAAATTAAAATAACAAAGAAAGAAGGAGTTTCGAGTTTTCTAAAATATAGAAAAGCTTTGAAAGAGATCCAAAAGTAAAGCAGCTAAAGGTAAAAGCAGAACCTAAACCAAAGGAAATAAAAGAATGGCTAGAAGAAGATAAACCAACTGGTAAAACACAAAATGTTGCAATTATCCCTACGAAAGAGAAAAATTATAGATATGGCCACTTATCTCTGGCATACAAGACAGAGGGAGATGAAATTAGAATTGCAAACTTGGTAGATGAAAAGTCAAGTTCTAAAGTCCATATCAGAAAATTAAATAATAAAAAGAATAAGTTAAAACGTGCTTATTTCTTAAACGTAAAAAGAAAACAAAAGAATTAATTTTTGAGATACATCTTCTTGATTAAAACTGCTTCCTTTGGAACATCATCATGAAATCCTTTAGATATAGTAGGTACTAATTTAATTTTATCTATTACTTCAGTTCCTTTTACTACTTTACCAAAGACGGCATAACCAAATCCTTGTGGAGTTGTATTAACGTGGTCAAGGAAAGAGTTATCTGCAACATTAATAAAAAACTGAGAAGTTGCACTGTCAACTATATTAGTTCTTGCCATAGCTATTGTATATTTATTATTCTTAAGGCCATTTGTTGCTTCATTTTTTATAGGGGCTTTAGTTTTTTTCTCATTCATATTAGTATCTAGTCCACCACCCTGTATCATGAAATCATCTATTACTCTGTGAAAAATCAAGCCATCATAAAAGCCATCTTTAACGTACTCTATAAAATTTTCAACTGTTATTGGTGCTTTTTCCTCATCTAGTTCGATTTCAAAATCCCCATAAGAGGTCTCAAATACAACTATTTTTGGCATAATATCACCTAATTGATTTAATAACAATTTATTTAAAAGGGTAGTGATATTTAATTAAAACGTCAATAATCGTGGATATTATGATAGATGAATATCACAAGAAGATAATTAAAGAAGAATTTGCTAAACAATCTTCAACTTTAGAATCCTCCAACATCTTTACAGATGCTGAGATAACAGAAAAAATAAAAAAAGCTTTAGAGGTCAACAATCAAATGACTGTTCTTGACCTAGGCTGCGGACCGGGTATTTTAACTTCTTGTATTGCGCCTTTTTCCAAGACAATAATTGGTTTTGATATAACACCAGAGATGACTGCTAAGGCAAAATTAAGATGTAGTACTAGCAAAAATGCAGTTTTCTTGATAGGTGATGCCGAATGCCTTCCCTTTAAAGATAACTCATTTGATAGAATAGTGACTAGACTAACTTTACATCATTTTATGAGTATTGAAAGAGTATTGTCAGAGATGTACAGAGTATTAAAAGTTGGTGGAAAGGCTATTATTGTAGATATAATCTCATCAGAAAAAAAGAGTGAAGCTGAAATACATAATGCCCTTGAGAAGATACGGGATCCTTCTCATGTTAAGATGCTACCAAAGAGTGAATTATTATCTCTGACTAAAAATTCAGGATTTACTATAATCTCAGAAGATGCTTGGGTAAAACAAAGGTATTTTGATGAATGGATACATATAACTTCGAAAAATGAACTCTCTTATTCTTTGGGCATAATAATGAAAGTTCTTGCCATTTCAGGGGTCAGTGCAGGAATAGATTTAGAAGTCGAAAAATCAATAATTAAGTTTAACCATAATTGGATTATGATTACGAGTATAAAGTAAAAAAACTTATTAAAGCATACTCAAAAGTATTTTCATGAAACGTCTTGGCATTATATTATGCGAAGTCTTTGAAGAAGAGATGTTGCATTTATTACAAATAAATGAGGTTTTTGATAAGATAATAATAGTAGATAATGAATCATCCAAATACTTTCAACACGGACTTGAAAAAAATTTCCGCCGGAAAAAGTTAAAATTGCAAGGGAATTATGCTCAGTCCGTTTTTTGAAACGAGAACACCCTTTAGAAATTGTCCTTTATATCTTACCTTTTTATCTTCATACAAGCCCTAAAGAGATTAAAAACCAAGTTGTGAATGCCTCAAAAGAAATAGAAAAACATATTGACAAACTTATACTTTTTTATGGCCTCTGCGGTAATTCCCTTACAGATATAAAAAATCTTCTTAAAATTAATAGACTAAGGGTTCCTGCAACTATATTACTAGATGAAAAAAAGAAATTGTTGATGATTGTATATGCGCCTTATTAGGTTCAAGAGAAGAATATGCAAATGAGATATATAAGGAAGGCTGGACATGGTTTATGACAATAGGTTGGTCCAGACACTGGGATAAAATAGCTAAAGAAAGAGCTGAAATGTTAGGTCCCGAATATATGGAAGAACTTGCGAGAAAGTTAGGAATAGAAAACTTGATGGGCTAGAGAATCTTAAATTAATTTTTGATCATACAAAATACAAAAGACTTTTAGCTTTAGAATTGGGTTTTGAAAATAGTGAAGAATATAAAGATAAATGCGAAGAGTTTGCTTCTTGCTTAAATCTGAATCTTTGTTACAAAAAAGGATCTATAAAATTGCTAGAAGATACTATAAATGAATCTTTAAAAAATCTTTAATTAATTAAAGATAAATCCAAAAATCATAGCAAACATTACCACTACCATAAAAGCTGAGCTTAGCATTGGTGTTTTAGTTTTAGTAAATTTATATGAAGAGTATATCCCAAAAGGTATTGTTAGTAAAATAGAAATTCCAACTTGAACAGGCAATATTCTACCCATGAATAATATGGTGATAAAATACATCAAGAATACTAGGCTATAAAATAAAAAATGTGTTTTGTTCCCCAACTTAACTACAAGCGTATTCTTGCCAACAAATTTATCAGCAATTCTGTCCGCCCAATGAACCCCTAACAGATTCACGAATACTGATAGAAATATGGGTATTAGACTCAATATTGAATTAGTCGTTATGATGCCAGTTTGTGCAGTGTACCCCATTAATGTCATGAAAAAACCACCTAAAATTGCATTGTCGACCTCACCTAAACTTTTTCTTTCTAACGAAAACGGAGGCATTGAATAAATCCAGCCGCCAACAAGTGCAGGGAACACAATCCAAAGAATATTAGGTGTGAAAATACCAAAAAATATTGATAAAAAAGAAATCAATAATGTGGCGATAAGAAATATAATTGCAGAATAAATAGCCCACTTTATTGGGATAATTCCTGAAGGTAATACTCCACTGCCTCCAGAGTAAAGAGTCCTTCTAGTTAGGCTATCTGTGTCAACATCGGCATATTCATCTGCATAGTGCCCCATCAAAGTTCCGGTTGTAAGGACTATGAGTCCGATGATTGCTTTAGTAAGATCTAAAACTTTAAATTCATGATAAGCCATTGATAAGCCAACGAGATAGGCTATTAACCCAGCAATTAATACAAAAGGTCTTCCCATCTTTAATAATGCAAAAATTTGCTGTTTAGATAATAACATATCGTATCTATCTAAAATAATAAAAAGATGTATATTAATTTATTTAAAAAAGAATTATTGAATTAAAATCCATAGATTATTCTTAACATAGCTACAAATGCTAAAGAACCTACCCATATACAAAATGGTACTAAAAAGCCACTTTTTGTAAAACAACTTAGAGATGATCCGTTCATATAAACTCCTCTTTCTCCACATTATATGTTGCATTAATTATATATAAATGTTTCGATATTGATAAGCAATAATCCTCAATCAAATTGCCAATTATACCAATTCATCTAGTCTATTTAGAACTCGATAACTATTTAAAAAGTTATGGACAAAAATATTTTCGGCAATTAGCGAATATTTTTACAATTGGCGGAAATTTATAAATTATTAAAATACATTACTAATGAGGTATACAAATGTTAAATGAAATATCATATTACCCTATTTTTGGATATCCCTTTATACTCTATCTTGGATTAATAGCCGTGGTCCTTTTTCTAATCGCTGTTTCCATATCAACTGTCTTTAAAGTAAAAATAAAAAGTCATTATAAAGTTCATGGGCAAATTGCAATTATTTCAATAGTGATCGCATTGTTACATGCCTTAATGGGAATATTAGCATATTTTTAATATCTCCTATAGTTTTTCTTCCAATAATTTTCTGATTTTTACAAGTTCTTTTGTAGCACTGTCTTCATTTGAAACATCATAAGTTTCAACAGCCATTGGCTTTTCGCCCCTTACAAAATCCATTATTAAATCTCTTATTTCAGAAAAGTTTTCCATAGCGTCTATTTTTATTTCAGAAAAATTTCCCGATGCTGAAGCAGCAGAATATCCGGCAGTTTGTATTTTTAACGAAGCAATTCCCAAACTTCTCGATAGTGGCCCCTGTTTAATATCAATATTGGTAATTCGATTATAAGGGACGACTCCGATTGTTTTAAACCACACGCCTCTATTCCAAGTTATTTCGCTATCTGTCATTTTATATACGATTGAGGCGTGATACTTAGGTATCCAATAAAGAGTAAAGAGCATTGTTGTTGCAAGAGGAATTAATGTGAGTACTATAAAAATTAATCTCAAGATATTAATTGTAGAGAAATAGACAACAACTATTGTTGGGAGATACCAAATAAGAATTCCAAAGACAAGGATTAATAATAGATATATGTAATAAAGTTTTTTTAGTTTTTCTGAGGGTTTAAATTCCTCACCAATTTTTATTGTTGAAAGTTCTTCCATAAAAATACTAAGATTTATATTTTTTAACTTTAACGTTTCACTCACATTTGAATATCATCCAATTTTTCTCTTGATCTTTGAACCTGATAAGACAATATCTCCCTGTAAGCCTTTTACCATCTAGATTTATCACTATTTTGTTTTTTTCATTTTCGATAAAAGAGAATGTTCCTTTGTCCCATATTTCAACTTTTCCGGCCCCATAATCTCCTTCAGGAATTATTCCTTCAAAATTAGCATATTCAAGTGGATGATCTTCAGTTAATACTGCAAGTCTTTTTACTCCTCTTTCAGTTGGAGGGAATTTCGGTATTGCCCAAGACTTTAGTGTCCCGTTAATTTCTAGTCTAAAATCATAATGGAGACGTGTGGCGTCGTGTTTATGGATAACGAATATTCTTTCATTTTCTGCCATAGGACCACCTTAAGATATGAGATAACACTACCTATACTCTAATTATATTTATTAAGTTTGAGCTTAAATATAATAATATGGCTACCAAAATATTTGTTACTGGTGGAACATTTGACAAAGAGTATAATGAGGTTAAGGGAGAATTATTTTTTAAAGATACACATTTGCCTGAAATGCTAAACATGGGGAGATGTAAACTTTCAGTAGAAATTAGGACTTTGATGATGATGGATAGTCTGGATATGACAGATGAAGATAGATATATCATCCTTGAAAACTGCAAGAATGCAAAAGAAGAACAAATAGTAATAACTCACGGAACTGATACAATGATAGAAACTGCAAAATTACTTGCAAGTAAGATAAATAATAAAACAATAGTATTGACAGGTGCAATGATTCCTTATAAATTCGGGAGTTCTGATGGCCTATTCAACTTAGGTAGTGCTCTTGCATTTGTTCAGACTTTACCCATTGGAACATATATAGCAATGAATGGAAAATATTTTCATTGGGACAATGTGAAAAAAAATAAAGATCTGGGTGAATTTGAAGAAATAGAATATGATTTGATTTAATTTACAAGTCGATATTCAAATTAGATAATTTTATAATCCAATGAAATGGACTAATGTAACTGGTGATCTAATGGTCAAATCAATGAAACTTGATTTTAAGAAATATCGTTTACTAATCTTTTTGATTATTGGTCTCGGTTACCTTTTAGTCTTTTTCCATAGAGTGGCTCCTGCGGTTGTTGCGATTGACATGATGAATGACTTAAAAGCTGGCGCTGTTCTTATAGGATTGTTAGCTTCTGGATATTTCTATCCTTATGCCATAATGCAACTTCCAACAGGAATCTTATCAGATTCATGGGGGCCAAGAAAAACTATAACTTTATTCTTTTTAATTGCATCAGTTGGATCTGTAATACTGGGTTTATCATTGGACATATCTTCAGCAATTCTCGGAAGAGTGTTAGTAGGACTTGGTGCTTCAACTTTATACGTTTGTGCACTTAAGATTTTATCACAATGGTACAAAGGAGAGGAATTTGCAACGATGACTGGATTTTTGATAGCTATAGGAGGTGTTGGACTTTTGGTGTCTACAATACCACTTGCGCTATTATCAAATGCTGTTGGATGGAGAATTCCCTTTATTTTAACAGGGGCAATTACATTACTACTTGCAGCATTGGTTTGGGTTTTTGTTAGAAATTCGCCTCAAGAGGTTGGGATGCCTGCAGTTATTACAGATAAATCTTCTAAAGACTCTGGTATGCCCTTACTCGGAATGCCTGCAGTTGTAAAAAACAACGCTTCTAATCACCAGAGGCCTCCGATGCTTAAGAGTGTGATAATGGTGCTGAGCCTAAAATACTACTGGCCTGCTTCTATCTGGATGTTCTGTACAATGGCCATATATTTGGCGTTTGGCGGTCTTTGGGGAGGGCCTTATCTAATACAAATATATGGAATGACAAAAGTAGAAGCTAGTAGAGTTTTATCGATGATAGCCGTTGGTATGATAATAGGAAGTCCATTAATGGGTTTATTGTCAGATCGAATAATTAAAAGAAGGAAGATTGTAGTAAATGTATCAAGTGCTATATTGCTCATGATTATGATATTTCTTTATTTTTGGGTATCATCTATTCCAACTTTGGGATTATATATAATATGTTTAGGCTTAGGGATATTCTCAGTAGGAACAGTGGCAATAGGCTATGCCTTGATAAAAGATCTTTACCCTGTTGAAATTGCTGGAACTTCTACAGGGATTGCAAACTTTTTCCCATTTATGATGGGCGCAATCTATCAACCTCTGATGGGATATATCTTGGAACTTAATGGAAAAATAGGAGATTCTTATACCATTATAGGATACCAAAATGCATTTTTAGTCCTATTGATTTCCTCAATGATTGCATTTGTTGCGAGCTTTTTTATCAAAGAAAATAGCTATAAAAGTTCGAAATAGACTATAGACAACTTATTCAATTAAATGCTTGGCCTACTTCTTACGTAATAGTTCTTTCAGTTCTTTAACAGCTTCTTGAGATATTTCGTAAAGCCTAGTATCGAATGTTTGTTCTTCCCAAGAGGGGCTGTGATAGTATTTAGAGGTAAGTTTAGCTGCTGTTTTATATGAATCTAATGCTTTTTTAATATTATTATCTTTGTCATTTAATTCAGAAAGAAATCTGTAAGTATTTCCAAGATTATACTGTGCCATTGCATGGTATAAGGGGAATTCACTGGGATTATTTAATTTAATCGCTTCCTCTAGGTATTCAATAGATTTAATTAGATTAGTTTCACTATTCTCATATTCAGCCATAGCACAATAAGCCGCTCCAAGAGTGTTTAAAATTTCAGAACATCTCCCTGTGCAATCTAGCTGAGAAAAAATATCTAATGCTTCTTCTAATATATTTATGGCTTTTTTTAAAGAAATCGGACTTTTGTGATTTAATAAATCATAGCCATTTTTACAGAGAGTATTTGCTTCTATTAGATATGCATCAGCATTAAAATCAACGTCCATCGACTTTAGTATAAATATAAAGAAATATAAAGTTTTCGTATTGAGTTTATAGAATCAGATGCTCTTAGAAATGATAATTTTTTATATTAAGTAACTAAAAAACAATTATGAGAAAATTAATTGTTTTTATTTTTATACTTTTTATTTCAACGTGTTGCGTCGAGAGTATAAAATCAAAATATTACTCAGTCAATGTATCCGATGCTGTTGTAGTTGTAAAAATTATAGACGGCGACACTATTGATGTGACAAATGATGGAAAAATTGAGAGGATTAGACTTGTGGGGGTAGATACACCTGAACCTTATTCAAATAATAATGAAAGCAAATGGTACGGGCTTCCAAATACTCATCTAAAAAAATGGGGAATTAATGCAATGGATTATACCTATAAAAGATTATACAAAAATGA
>JAHKLW010000099.1 GCA_020854815.1 Methanofastidiosum sp.
GTTTGAGGGGTCGCTCACTTTTATCGCTGTGAGCGGGTTAGATTCAGGATCGGTATCATTACCAAGGACACCTGGAGCTGTTATTGTGAGTGGTGTGTCCTCATCTGTAGAGTAAGAATCATTATTTGCTGTTGGCGCATCATTACATTTATTAACTTCTACAGTTACCTTGGCCTTGTTAGAAGTATATGCGTCGTTTGTTATTGTGTAGTTGAAATCATAAGTGCCAGAGAAGGCTGGTGCGTTATATCTAATATATGCACTTGTAGTTCCATTATTAAATATTTGAGTAGATCCAAAAAGTGGAGGATCTTCTACTGCAAGTACAGGTGCAGTTCCATAATTGCTATCATTTAAAAGGACATTTATATTAACAGATGAACTGTTGCACACAGATTCTGTATCGGGATTTGCTCTTGGGAGGCCACTACAATCAACGCCTATACAGATTTTAAAATATCCTCTAGTATAACCTTGATTGTCCGTAGACTGAAAAATGATCCAATCTGGCCCTTCTTCACACACAGCTCGGTTAGTAGGGCTATATCGAATCTGTTGACCGGCGTCCTGTAAAGTTGCCGTTCCATAAAAAGGTCCAATAAAGATAGTAATTCCGCCAGAAGATGCATTGGGAAAACAATGCTTGAAAGCTTTATTTAGATTAAGATTTCCTTCAGCACCAAAAGGAATATCTTTATAACAATCAGTATAGTCACAATACCCTATAACCACATTGTTTGAAGTGCTTGGTAATGATTCGATATTTGAAGTTCCGTATGTACCAGATGCCTTACCTGTGAAGGTTACTTCTCTATATTTGTCTGTACCTATTGGTCCAGCAGTATATGTCCATATGAATGTTGCACTTTGCCCTGCTATTAAGTTTACAGGTGTGAAGGGGGGCCCTGTTACTGGGCCTGTCGCAGTGCCCGTGCCACCAATAGTTAAAGTCGAAAGTTGAACATTATTTATAGTTACATCTCCAGTATTAGTAACTGTCATTACAACGGTTATTGTCTCGTAAGGTTGAACGATTATTGGCGTTGCAGCTATTGAAGATGAAAGGCTTGGAGCTGCAAATACAAAAGTAGAAAACAAGGTTGAAATTAATCCTAAAACAAATATTGCCCCAATTAGTCTACTATAACTTTTTATCATTAATACTCCTCTCAAATAGTCTTACCGTAATTGTAATAATAATTTGGCCCTCCTAAAACAGCTCCAATCAGGTTAAAGATTAAAAGAAAAGAAAAACCGATACAGATTAGCGTAATGCTCATTTTTTTCAATTAAGACCATCTCCCACTCATTAATATCGTTACCACCTAATAAAACATGGAAAATTAAAATATAGAAATGATAAAAAATAAAGATTTAAATGGTTTGCGGTTTTCTCAAATTTTTTTGTAAAAAAATTAATTTTTTTTGTTATTTTCTCAGATTTGCTTATTTTTATTATGCATAAAAATATAATCTTTAAAATAAATTATAATTAGTGCTATAGTATTTTATATATAAGATATAAAAATATAAAAGAATATAACTAATTTCTGCTATTTCCGATACCATAATCGCTAAGTGTCTAAAGATAAAAAAATCTAATTTAATCAAATATTTGCCATAATCTTCTTAAACAAGAAAATAGTCCCTTTTTTATCCATTGGCTTATTGTCATTTCCGCACTTTGGTGAATATATACATGCAGGACACCCTTCCTCACAATTGCATTCTTCTACCAGTTCTAAAGAAGTTTTAACTATTTCATCAAATAATTCGTAGGCTTTCTCAGACAGCCCTATTCCACCTTCAAATCCATCATATATGAATACGGTTGGCTTTCCAGTAGAAGGGTAAAAGTTTGTTGATAGGCCACCAATATCCCAACGGTCGCACATGACGTGAAAAGGCATGATCCCGATCATGGCGTGTTCAATTCCATGGAGTGATCCGCCGAAAACTTCCCTTCTTATGTCAACGTTCTTCCTTTTGATGAGCATTTGAAGAATATCCTTATCTTTAGATCTTTCCCCCCACAGCTCATCCTCTATTGAAGAAGGAAACGTAAAAAAGAACCCAACGGTGCTAAATTCAAGAGGTGGTAAATAAATATTCTTATAACCAATTGCACTGTCTCCCCTCATAATCTTGTAAGCATTGTAATTTTCTGTTACCTTAAGATGGCCCAAGAATAGTTCTAAATCGCCAATTGATTTTTTATCAATAATGTCTATAATAGAAACAAAGCTTTCTTTTAGGACTTGGGTATAAAAATCAACATCAGTTTTATTAGCCCTGATTATCCCATTTTTTAGATCCATTGTATCCACAATGTATGTCTCACCTTGATGCAGTAAAACTGCACCTTCGTGCGCTTCCCTGTATGCTTGAGCCCTATCCATAGTTTCAAGCGTTTTATTTTGATACATGACTTTGAACATATCGCTAGAGATGCTGTCAAGACTTACTACCATCGAGGCGCTCTTTGTCCCAGAATATATCCAGCCGCTAGGCGTTTCCTTGATAAGTGATTCATTCTTTAGCTCCTCCAGAATATCAGGTAAAAATTCTCCCAAATATTTCCTATCCCTATCCAAAACTATCGGTAGCTCAGAAGATGCGCACATCGTGTGGCCAAAAAGAATGTATGGGTTAGATAGATCAACTATGGCATGCTCATGCGATTTCCCAAAAAATACTTGAGGATGCCTCATGAAATACTGGTCCAGCTGATTTTGAAATGCGACAAGTGTTGCAACTGAATCGTTTGTACCTCTACCGGCTCTGCCAGCCTGCTGCCAAGTCGATATGACAGTGCCTGGGTACCCAGAAATAATGACGCTGCCAAGACCCCCTATATCGATTCCAAGTTCAAGTGCATTTGTTGAAGTTACACCTTTTATAGCCCAATTTTTAAGGCCATTTTCAATTCTTCTTCTCTCTTCTGGTAGGTATCCTGCCCTATATGCCATAATCTTTTCTTTTAGAGATTCTTCTGAAGAGTCAAGTGATTCTTTTGACCACCTTGCAATTAATTCTGACATCTTGCGTGACACGGTAAAACATAAGGTCTGGAGACCTTCTCTTATGAAGAATAGAAACAGTCTTTTTGATTCCTGGTGAATTGATTGATAGTCTCCATCTTTATAGGGATTATAAAAAATAAAATATTTCTTACCCTTAGGTGAGCCATCTTCTGATATGAGTTCATATTTTAATCCAGTAAGCTTTTCTGCAAACTCAATTGGATTGGCCAACGTGGCAGTCGAAATAATAACTTGCGGTTTTGACCCATAATATTCACATATCCTCTCTAGCCTTCTTATCAGAAGGGAAACATTTGAGCCAAAAACGCCTCGATAAATATGTGCCTCGTCCAAAACTATGAACTTAAGATTAGAAAAGAAATGCTGCCACTTGTAATGCCAGGAAAGGATATGGTGTATCTCATAAGGATTTGATACTATAATCCTAGATTCACTTCTTATTTTAGGCCTTATTGCCGAGGGCGTGTCACCATCATAAACATTCGGATTTACCCTAATCTCAGTCTCTAACTCAAGAGCCCTTAAGACCTTTAGTTGGTCGTTTGATAATGCTTTTGCAGGATAAAGATATAGGGCAGTTGCTTGTCTATCTTTTGATAGAGCTTCGAATATGGGAATATTAAATGCAAGTGTCTTACCAGAGGCAGTTGGAGTTGTGATTATTATATTGTTTCCTTTTCTTATTTCTTCTAAACTATCGCACTGATGCTTGTAAAGCCTAATATTTTTTATCTCCAAATAGTCGCTAATGCTATTGGGCAGTTCTTCATTGAGTTCTCCGTAAATAGGCCCTTTTTCAGGTAATAACTCAACGTGAGCTATATTCCTATCAAAAGAAGGATCTCTTCTTAGTTTTAAGAGTATATTCTCAATCACTGACTCCATTCCTCATAAAGTTTTGAAAATATCATTGTAAGTGTAATAAGGTCTTGCCTATTATGCTCAATTATCGGAATTACTGGCCCTATATTCCCAGTTCTTAGATAAGTTTCATAAAACTCAGGTACAAGGGCACTCGGCACGTCATCATTCCTTTCAATTCCAAAAAGATATTTTTCTAGAGTTACAAGCCTGCAGTTTGGGTATTTGTTTCTCCATGCCCTTCTTGAAAAATGAAGCATATCAAAATGAGGTTTTTCGATATGGGTTTGCATCCCATAATAAGAAAGCCTTTCTCGAATATATGGAACATCGAAAGACTTACCATTATAGGATACTAATACTGTATTTGGCCCTATAAAAGAATAAAACTCATTTAGGGCCGCAGGCTCTTGAGTTAAATCCTTTAAGAAATATTGATTTATTGAAAGATTTTCTCCATTAAATTTAGCAACACCAATAAGTATTATTGGTCTATTGAATAATCCCAAAGTTTCAATATCAAAGAAGAGGAAATCTTCCTTCTCATGAAAACCTGAGCAGCAGTACATAAGCTCATCTGATTGGGACAACCAGTAGGAAATTCGATCCATTATATTTTTGGAATTCATTGATTCAATTAAACTCAAGCAATCTTTGGCTTCTTTTGAAAAATACGGGTGATAAACTAGGTCTTCTATTGTGTTATATCCCCTGCTTCTAAGATATTTTTTTTTCGTTTCCCCAATTCCATAGATTAATCTTAATTCTGATAAAATCTTTTCCTTTGCCTTTTCTCTTGGAAACTTCTTTAGATTGGATTCGATATTCTGATTAATAGTAAATACGGTTCCATATCCGCTATCATATTCATGGCCCTCGATAGCTTGAGATAGTTCTACATCCTGATATTTTTCCATCAAATTTTTCTTTAGATTCTGTGCATTGGCATAATCATTATAGTTAAGGCCAAATGGCATCCCGTATAAAAAGTCATTTTTTATGTCTTCGTTTTCTTCTAATAGCTCATACTCTTTAACTTTATCAATTTTCGATCTAAAACTTTTACCAATCCCTCTAAAAGGTGACCTGTCAGAAACTTTTCCACTTTTCTCTTGCTCATGTTTAAAATTAATGGACATATTCTCACAAGTTAGGGAATTGACTAGTAACTTTTAGTTACCGATTTCTATTTAAGAGTTGTTATTATAATGTAGAATTAAATAGAAGAGTATATTAGAAATAAAAATAAAAAATTAATATTTATTTAATTATTACATTTAGTATAATTTCATCTAGTGATCCCATTGCAGAGTAAGCTGTTGCTTTTACTGTGTATGTTCCAGGTTGTACATTTGGAGATGCTGTTAGAGTTAAAACGTAAGTGCCTAAGTTATGTGCAGTAATCTTTTGTAACTCTGGATTTAGAGTGTACGTTACTCCTTCAGGTAATCCTTCAAATCTTACTCCAACATCTGTTTGAGTTAGAGATCCCCTGTTTCTACTTGAACGAGTAAGGTCTGTGTTCCAGGAGTAAGTTCTAATGAAGATACAGCTTTTCCATCAGATATGATATTTGTGCCTGTGTCTAATACTGCACCTATAGAACCGTCTATAGGTATTGGCCCTCCTGGGATTGCAAGTCGCTCTAAACCTATTCCAGGGTATAATATAGTTTGAGGTAGTGGTGTTTTACAGAGTATTGTTACTGTAACTGTTGCAGTGTTTGATATGCAATCATTTTCTGTGATGTAGTAGTATGTGAATGTGTCTTCTCCACAGTAATTACCTAATGGGCAGTAGTAAATTCTTCCTCCAGATTCTTCAGCCGACCCATACTTAGGTTTAGTAACAATTATTTGTTTCGGGTGTTTGTCTTCGTCGTTATCAAGTACACTGAAATTAGCACATATGTTCTCATTTGTTTTATAAGAGTCGTCAACGGCTACTGGGGGAATTTCACATGGATTGGGTGGCGGACAATCGACATTGACTGTTATCTTTATGGTTTTAGTCCACTGAGATGAGAGCCAATAAGTCATTTTAACATAAAAAGTATTATCCCCGCAACAACATGTAGAGCCAGGAGTGTATTCAACAACGTGCAAATATAAATATTTATTTACATTTACCCATTTGATCTCTGCGTTGCCACAGCCAGGTGTGCATGTAATCTCGTCAAGGTAATATAAAAGAGGTAAACGAAGATCACCATCCCACAGGTAGTAAGTTTGGTCACAGTTAATTGAATCATTAATGGTACGATCTATTGTAGTTGGTGGACATCCGCCTCCATTTGCAAACAAAAAAGATGTGAATACCGTTGAAATTAATACTAATGCCAAAATTGTCGAAATAAACTTTTTTGTTGTCATATTTTCTCCTTTCTAATACATAATCTTATGTATAGTTGCTTATTTTAAAAATAAACTTATATAAAAAGTTTGCGGTTGTCGCAATGTTTATCGTCTAATGACGTCAAGAGTTTCTAAAATAAGAAAACTATTTATTTTAAAATTTATAATAAATATTGACCTAAATGAAAAAGAATAGCGAATATGAAAAATATGGCTTTGACTGGCGAGGTATTCACAAATATACCGGTACAATGTACGATCAAAGAGGGTTTGACAAAAACGGCATACATAATAAAACTAAACACAAGTATGATCTCGAGGGGTATAACAGGGAAGGATTTGATATCTCTGGATTTGACAGGGGCAGATTTGATTTAGTAGGGTTTGATAAAGAAGGATATAATAGAGAAGGCTACAATAGAAAAGGGTTCAATCGAGAAGGCATCCATAAAGACTCAAATACTAAGTTCAACCCTGATGGATACGATTGTTTTGGATACAATAAAGATGGATTTGACAAAAATGGGATGCATATAGAAACAAAAAAAATTTGATCCGGAGGGATATAACTCAGAAGGCTATGATCTGAGGGGATTTAATAGGAATGGGATACACCAGATTACATGGGATATCTTTGATATTTTAGGCATGGACAAAGATGGAAACAAGATAGCGCCCCCTATAGAAGATCTATCAAAAATTGTAGGATCTAGACCCCCAAAGAAAAAACATACAAAATTAATAACATTGAAACCTAAAAAAACAAAGAAAACACCTATAAGAAAAAGAGGTCAGGAGGTTATTGATAAATTTATTTGAATTAAAAAATGCTTTTAAAATTAATCCACAATAGATATAAAGCATTCTGTTACTTTTCCTATCAAAGCAATATTATATATTAATTAGATTTGTGTGCGAAATAAGATATTAGCGAGATTTGAGGAGAGATTTTTTGAGAGAGATTAGTGACGAAAAGCTTACAAAATACTTTGAAACAGCAAAAAAAGCCTTTGATGACATCATAATTAATCCCCCTAGAGGATCCCATATGGAAAAGGTAGCAAATGACTATTTGGATATGGCAAAAAGGTACTATGAGGATGCAAAGTATTTCAAAGAAAAAGGGGACTACGTTACAGCCTTTGCTTCATTAAATTACCTCCATGGTTACCTTGATGCCGGTGCAAGGCTTGGGGTATTCAAAGTATCAACAACTGAATATTTTGCTTTTGAAGAGGAGACGAGGTGATTAATTGGATTACAAAGTTACACTAGAAGTTCCAATTATTGTGAGAGATATTAAAGACGGTGAAGATGCAATTAAAGTTGCAATGTCAACTGTTAATAAAAAACTTAAAACAAGTAAACTTGAATATGTAAAGGTTGAAATCGGTATGTCACAGTGCCCAAAGTGCGGCAATTATTTTGAAAGCTCATTTTTTGTCGGCAATATTTCTCTTGTAGGGATTTACCTTACATTAGATGTCTTCAATGCAGAGAATACAATACATGCAGAGAATATTGCAAAGTCTGTTGTGGGAAAAGCCCTAAAAGACATTCCATTCAAAACATTTGAGATAAAGGAGCGAGTAGAAAAGGTCAGAAAGAAGCGTCGATGATACCGGGATCCCCTATATCATAATATGTAGATTCATCTTCTTTTTTATATGGATGTCTTATCAATGTGGCCTTTCTCTTGATCTCTTCATCCTTTTCCAGTTTTACTATCAATTTGGACCAGTATTTTAACACATCTCCTCCGACAGGAATCTTTTCTTTTCCACCTGTCACATCGTCATAAACTTGATTTGTTATAATTAAAGGTATATTAAAATCTCTGGCAATTCTTGATAGAATCAATAAATCATTTCCAAGCTGTCGTAAAAGCTCTGTTCTTTTTTTATGGTCATACCCTTCAAGTCTATATAGTGATACTAGGGAATCAACACAAACAAATCCAATTCGAGTGCTCATGATTCTCTCAAGTTTTACTAATGATTCCTCTTGAGCTGCAAAGTCTCTTGGCTGGAATACAATAATATCATCAAGATTCTTTACGCCCATTAATGATAATCTCTTCGGAGAAAATCCTCCTTCTGTATCGATAAATACTGATTTTTTGCCCCGTAGTAAAGAGTATTTACAGCACATCAAACATATTGTAGTTTTCCCAGTTGCATGTTCTCCATAAATCTGTGTTATTACTCCTTCTGGAACGCCATCTATTAACTGGTCTAAAGGATTTCCACCAAATTTTATTGTTATCACCTTGTTAATTGTACAATCTATCCTTGGTATATTTATAAAGTATGTTCTAAAGGATTGAATAAAATATTCTCAATGAACATAGAAAATCTTTTATAGGGAGAGTTCAGTTTTGATTTAAGGGCCCATGGTCTAGTCGGTCATGACGTCGCCTTGACATGGCGGAGGTCCTGAGTTCGAATCTCAGTGGGCCCACCATTTCTTTTTATGTGAATATATGAAAGATTCAAATTCTTATAATAAGGAAATAATAGAAGATGTCTTAGGGATATATTCTTCTATTAAAAAGAGGATAGA
Organism: Methanofastidiosum sp.; assembly: GCA_020854815.1. Lineage (NCBI taxonomy): Archaea > Methanobacteriati > Methanobacteriota > Candidatus Methanofastidiosia > Candidatus Methanofastidiosales > Candidatus Methanofastidiosaceae > Candidatus Methanofastidiosum > Methanofastidiosum sp. The sequence continues at coordinate 8,822 of JAHKLW010000099.1, forward strand.
AGATCGTCTGAAAGAATTTTCTGAAATATGGGAAAATGAAACTGAGGAAAATCTATTTTCCGAACTTGCATTTTGTCTTTTGACTCCACAATCCAAGGCAAAGATGTGTTGGGATTCTATCTGTACCTTAAAAGAAAAAAATACTTTGATTTACGGAAGTGAAGAGGAAGTTCTCGATTGCCTTTATGGTGTCAGGTTCAAGTATAAGAAAGCTAAGTACATAATTGAAGTCAGAGAACTATTCAAAGTGGATGGAAACATCTCCTTAAGAAAAGAAGTTGAAAAGAATAATTCTCCTTTTGAAATAAGAGAATGGCTTGTAGAAAATGTCAAGGGAATGGGACACAAGGAAGCAAGTCATTTCTTGAGGAATATTGGTAAGGGCGGAGATTTGGCAATCCTTGATAGACATATCTTAAAGAATCTCAAATTGCTCGGAGTAATAGAAAAAATACCTGAGTCTATCCCTCCAAAAAAATATTTAGAACTAGAAAATGTTGTCAGAGAATTTTCAAAAGAAATCGGAATACCTCTTGACCACCTGGATATTGTTCTTTGGTATAAGGAAACAAGAGAGATATTCAAATAAAAAATAAAAAAATATGGATTTATTAAATCCATTGTTCAACTAAGTCTCTGTTGTTGTTCACCCACTCTCGGGCTATTTCTGCTGGATCTCTACCTTTGTCACTGTATTCCAGTATCCATTCGCTCTGTGTGTCTTCTGTTATCTGAAACTTCTCAAAGAATGCATAAGCTTCTGGAAAGTCTTCTTTGAATCCCTTTCTAACAATGGTATATACGACATCTCCGTCGCCATATATCTTTTGTGGATCATCAAGTTTTTTTATGTCAAATCTTGCAAACGCAGAATGTGGCTCCCATATTGTAAATACTATCCATTCGTTATTTAATGTCGCTGCATCTACTTCGGCAATCATTGCTGGAGTACTACTTGTTTTAAGCGTGTACCCAGTTAAGCCATAAGCATCTATTGCTCTGCCTGTATTGATCATTATACCTGCCCCAGGTTCGATTCCAACTATTCTTCCTTCAAACTCTGTTTCTTTTCCGTTTAAATCAGGTATTGATGTTACCCCGGCTTCGTAGACATATGTTGGAACAGCAAGTCCTAACCATGTTCCTGGAACATTTATGTGGACCAATTCAAGATTATTTTGATGGATATTCCAGTATTCATTGTGGGTTGCAGGTAGCCATCCGGCCAATAAAGCGTCGATATTGCCTTCTGCCATTTCAGCGTATACTATTCCTGCATCTAATTGATTTGTTTCAACTTTGTATCCCATTTCTTCTAATATTACTTTGGCCACTTGAGTCTTTACAGTTACTCCCGGCCAAGGTGGGAGTCCAAAGTTTATTGTTCCTTTGTCAGTCGTTACGTCCTCAGCTTGCCCTATACAACCTGTATTTAGCACAATTGAAAATACTAAAATTATTGTGCCTATACAAATTAAATTTTTTTTAGAATTTAACACTAATTACACCTCCAAATTTAGCGATTAATAATAAAAAAATCTTAATAGTATAAAAGGTTTATGGATTATGTTAAGGGCAAAACATTTTTAACTTAATTTAAAATACTAATAGTAATGTCTAGAAAAATTACATATAATGTTAAGAAAAATGTGTCAGTTAAAGAATTAAACTATACAATTCATATGTTAGAAGGACAAGTTAGACTCTTACAGAGATTGTATTTTATTAGATTTCTATACAAAGGTATGGGCGTTGAAGATGCTTCAGAACTTATTGGTATTACAAAAAATACAGGATATCATTGGCTTAAAAAGTGGAATGAGAAAGGACAAGAACAACTGATACCCAATTTCAAAGGAGGTAGACGCCCGAAACTTAATCAATTCAAGAGAGAAGAACTAAGGATAACATTAAAAGAATTAAATCTAAAAAAATCTAGAGATGTTCAAAAACTAATTCAAGAAAAGTACGACGTTAATTATTCTTTATGGCAAGTTAGGAGAATATTAAATTCATTTGAAAAAAATGAATAAAAAAGTTAATTTTTCTTTACCTCGTAGATTTTTCCAAGTTGTTTTGTTACTCTATCTAGTATAATTGCCAAGAATACAATAGAAAGTCCCGCTTCTATAGAATCTACTAAATTGTACCGTTGCAATCCCGATATAATGACTTCTCCGAGTCCACCAGCTCCGATGAATCCTGCTATTACAACCATAGAAAAAGCCAACATTATAGTCTGATTTACCCCCATCATAATTGAGGGTAGAGCAAGAGGTATCTCTATTTTAAGAAGTAGTTGACGAGGTGTTGCTCCAAATGATTTTCCAACTTCAATCATTTCCTTAGAAACATGCTCAAGGCCTAAACTTGTTAATCTTATCGCAGGAGGCATTGAAAATATAACTGTGGCAATTACTCCTGGAACTACGCCTATCCTAAAAAATAATACGGCAGGTATAAGATATGATAGGGATGGGAGAGTTTGCATTAAATCAAGTATTGGCTCTATTATAGCACCAAAAGTTTTTGATCTTGCTTTCAATATCCCCAAGGGAAATCCTATAAAGAGTGCAATAATCGTGGCCACTAAAACTAAAGATAAAGTTTCAATTGTGGCTTTCCATAAACCCATGCTAATAATCAGCACCAGACTAACTACAGCAAAGATTGCCACTTTGATCTTTGCCGTTTTCCAAGATATTAGAGCAAATATTGCAATTAGAACTACTGGAGGTATGAAGATAAGAGTTGAATAAAAAAATCCAACAATTGCAGATATCATAGCTCTTATTATATCAAATATGGCGGAGAAATTTACCCTCAAGAAAGTTATAATATCAACTATTGCCTCCCCTATGGGTATTTGAGGAATTTCAATTATGTGGATCACCCCTCAAAATCTCAATTGCAGCCTTCTCATTTGCATAGCCCAAAAGAATTCCGTCCTCATCAACAACAGGAACAGCAGTTTTTGAAGTAATTAACAATGGCAAAGCCTCTGCAAGAGTAATCACGTTTTCTACAGAATTACATTTTTTAATGCATGGCTCAATTGTGATATTTTCTTCAGATTTCAATTTCTCTAGTTCAGATAACAAAATAATTCCCAAAAGTTTTTGATCTTGATCTACAACAAAGGAATAAGTTACCCTATTCTTCTTTAATTTAGTTATAGCCTCAGACGGACTTATATCGGGAGTAAGTACAACTTTATTTAGTTTTGTTATATACTCAACTTTTATGATACGATGCCTATCAACATTATGTACAAAAGTTTTAACAAATTCTGTTGCAGGATTAATTAAAATATTCTCAACTGTGTCAATCTGTACAAGAACACCTTCTTCATTTAAAATTGCAACTCTATTACCTAGTTTTACTGCTTCATTTAAATCGTGAGTTATAAATATTATAGTTTTTTTCATCTTTCTTTGAATTCTTAATAATTCTTCTTGCATGTTATCCCTTATCAAAGGGTCTAATGCACTAAAGGGTTCATCCATTAGAAGTATATCTGGATCAATTGCTAAAGCTCTGGCGAGGCCAACTCGCTGTTTCATTCCCCCGCTAAGTTCATCTGGCATGCTATTTTCCCAACCTGCAAGTCCCACTGTTTTTAATATTTTTTTCCCTATATTCTCCATTTCTTCTTTGGGAGTACCTTTTATTTCAAGACCCAAAACAACATTGTCAAGAATAGTCCTATGAGGTAAGAGACCAAATCTTTGAAAAACCATTCCAAATTTTTTTCGCCTCAATTCGATTAATTCTTTTTGATTAAGATCTAAGATATTTATTTTTTCGGTTCCAATAAGTACTTCGCCCTTTGTGGGAAATATCAAACGATTAATGCATCGTATCAGTGTTGATTTGCCGCTTCCCGAAAGGCCCATTATGACAAATATTTCTCCTTTATTGATTTCAAGATTTATATCTCTTAGAGCAACAACTTGCCCAGTTTTCTCTTTTATTTCATTTCTAGTTAAACCTTTTTCAATCAGTGGAAATGCTTTTTCAGGGGCTTTTCCAAAGACCATGAAAAGATTGTTTATTTTTAAATCCAACATTTTATCGCCAAAAAATCAAAATATTTGTTATTAGATTAATTAAAATTTTTTATGAGCCTTTAAATAAGTTTCTATTTTTGACTTACAATAATTATTAATTCTAAATATTATTAATTTAATATTATCTATTTATATATTATATGAAAATAATATTATAAATTTAAATATCTTTTATATATGAAAAAATATTAATCACAACCTTAATTTATTTATATTGATATGTGACCAATGGAATGGTGGTTATATGGGATTTGTGCAAGAATTTATGGACTTTTTAAAAGAATACAAAGTAATTGGGCTTGCAGTGGCATTTATTATGGCGACGGCTTCAACAGCACTTGTTAAATCTTTTGTAGATGACATTGTTATGCCCATCATCTCACCCTTCATACCAGGTGGGGATTGGCAGACAGCCGTTATCAATATTGGCCCGGTCGCAATTAAATCAGGATCTTTCCTGTCGCAGATTATCAACTTCGTAATCTTGGCCTTGGTCGTATTTATAATTGCAAAAAAGGTCTTGAAAGAAGAAAAAGTTGTAAAGAAATAATCTTCTAATTTTTTAATTTATTAAAAAAATTATACTTATTTTAATATAAGTAAATTGAGATTCTTTTATTTTAAATTCGCAAAAGACTTTTATAGAACTAATTATTAAGATAAATAACTGATGAAATACATTAAAGGAAAAAATTATGGGCTTTACTAATCTAGAAATATATTCAACGGAAGATTTGATATTGACCTCGCTAAAAAGTGAGCTTGATAGCAAATTTGCATATCTTAAAATCAAAGATTCTGTCAAGAATGCGGTCTTAAGGGACAAAATGGATTTTCTGGCAAAGGAAGAAGATAAACATAAGGCCTTTTTTGAAATTCTTTACAAAAACAAATATCCAAATAAAGTTATGAAAATACCCGATAAAACACCAGTGCCATTGCCAGAGATAATAATAAAAGATGAAAAGATTCAGATTAGCGAAGTACTCCAGCAGGCTATGAATGCAGAGATGGCTGCTTACAACTTTTATCGTGGAGTTTCTAATAGATTCAAAGAAGAAAAAGAAATCTTCAATATGTTGATATACATTGCGGATATGGAAATGGGCCATTACAAGCTTTTAGAAATTGAAAAAGAGAATTCATTGAGATTTGAAAGCTACGAAGATTCCTGGCCTATGATGCATTTGGGCCCATAAGATACTAAAAATAATACATTTACTTTTGAGAAAAATAAAGGAGGAAATAAAAATGAACAAATATGTTTGCTCAGTTTGTGGCTATGTCTACAATCCTGCAGAAGGAGACCCCGACGGAGATATACCTCCGGGCACACCTTTTGAAAAACTTCCAGATGATTGGACATGCCCAGTTTGTGGAGCAAGTAAGGATCAGTTTGAAAAACAGGAGGATTAAGTAAATGATCCCAAGGGCGATTAAGGATGATATATACTGGGTAGGATTTATTGATTGGGATAGAAGACTCTTTGATTCATTAATCCCTACACCGCACGGCACTACCTATAATTCTTACCTGATAAAAGGTAGTGAAAAGACTGTCTTGATAGATACTGTAGATTTTGGTAAGGATGAATTTCTTTTGAATGCATTGGAAATGGCAGGGGTAAAAAAGATAGACTACATCGTGACAAATCATGCCGAGCAAGACCATTCAGGCTCTCTTCCGAAAATTCTAGCAAAGTATCCAGATGCAAAGATAATAACAAATGCCAAATGTAAAGGCCTATTAGAATCTTTTCTATTTATTCCTGAAGAAAAGTTCATCGTTGTGGAGGACAATGAAGAGATATCTTTAGGTAATAAAACTATTCAGTTCATGATTGCCCCTTGGGTGCATTGGCCTGACACAATGTTTTCTTATCTAAAGGAAGACAAAATTCTTTTTTCATGTGATTTCTTGGGTTCTCATCATGCAACTAGTGAGCTATTTGTTTCAGATGAGAAAGAAGTTTACCTTTCGGCAAAAAGATATTATGCTGAAATAATGATGCCCTTTAGAACTATGATAAAAAAACATCTTGAAAGGCTAGACAACTTGGATATCGATATAATTGCTCCAAGTCACGGCCCGTTATACAATAGACCTTCGTTTATAATTGAGGCATACAAAGACTGGTCTAGTGACTCAGTTAAGAATCAAGTTGTCATCCCTTATGTTTCAATGCACGGAAGCACAAAAGCCATGGTGGAATATCTTTCAGACGCTTTAAGCAAGGAAGGAATCGAAGTAAAATTATTCAATCTTGAAATTGCTGATGCTGGTGAGCTTTTAATGGCCCTAGTAGATACAGCAACTATCGTCGTTGGAGCATCTACAATGTTAGTTGGGCCACACCCACTTGCTTATTATGCAACATATCTAGTTAATGCGGTAAGGCCAAAAACAAGATTTGTTTCAGTAATTGGTTCTTATGGTTGGGGCGGGAATACAGTTGAAGTTCTAAAAGGATTGATTTCAAGTCTTAACGTTCAATTAATCGAGCCAGTTTATATCAAAGGCTATCCACAAGATATTGACTTTAAATTACTAGATAAGCTAGCAGAGGAGATAAATATAAAACATAAAGAGATAGGATTGAGAAGATAATAATTTAATAAATGATTAGAGGGATTTTATGCAAGAAAAAACTAAGAAAAATTTAATGGAAGCTTTTGCAGGAGAATCGCAAGCAAATAGGAAATATCTTGCTTTTGCAAGTAAAGCTGATCAGGAAGGATATCCGGGTGTTGCAAAACTATTTAGAGCTGCTGCTGCCGCAGAAACTGTCCATGCGCATGCCCATCTTAGAGCGCTAGGTGAGATTAAAACAACAAAAGATAATCTAA
>JAHKLW010000100.1 GCA_020854815.1 Methanofastidiosum sp.
GGTGCGTTTTATTGGTGCGTACGAGCTCCTGAAGAAGCATTAAATGTTTTATGGGTGGCTAAGACTTTTTATCCAGAAAGATTTCCTAACTTGGATATAGAAAAGGAAACAAAATACTTTTACGAGACATTCTTTGGCTATAAACTATCTGACGAAGAAGTTGATTTGATACTTCATCCAGAAAAGCAGACTTGGTGATTTTTAATGAAAGCTGTGACAAGAACTATTGTTGATCATGCAGAAAATACAGTAGAGATCCCAAGTATAGTTGAACGTATTGGAGACACATGGCCTGCGCATAATGCAGTATTAATAGCGTTGGGAGCTGGCGATAGACTTGTTGCAGCTTCTCCTTATGTAAAAAATCTCCCTTGGTTAAAAAAAATATTTCGAAGAATAGATGAAATCCCAGCACCATTTGGCCCAGATTCATTAAACAAAGAAAGCCTTATTGAAACGCATCCAGATATTATTATATGCCCTTTGGGGTATATGGGGCGCATAGCATCAGAACTAAAAGAAACGAATATTCCAATAGTACAGTTGCTTCATTACAACAATTATAGCGAACTAAAAAAAGTAATTAAATTAACAGGAGAAATATTAGGGGGAGAAGCAGAAAAAAAGGCAAATGACTATTGTAAATATGTAGATGATAATGTCAGAAGAATTTCCACTGTAACCTCAAAAATCCCATTAGAACAGAAACCAAGAGTATGTTTTATTTCTTCCCGTTCTTTGAACTACTATAAACATGATGTGTTGGTACAAACTTGGATAGAAATGGGTGGCGGCATTAATGTCGTTGCAGAGGAAGGTATGGAAAACGCTTTTCAGGATTTATCCATAGAGGATGTGAAGAAATGGAATCCAGATATAATTATCGTAAGTTCAGCCGCCCAATCTCCAAGTGAGATAAAGCAAAGAATAATACAGGATCCTAACTGGAGCGATATAAAAGCAGTTAAAGATGGAAAAGTATACATTAGCCCGAAAGGGGTATACACATGGGACTTCCACAGCACAGAGACAGCATTACAGATACTATGGATTGCCAAAACATTACACCCCAATAAATTTAAGGATTTGAATATTGCCAAAGAAGTAAAATATTTCTATTCTAAGTTCTACTGTTATGATCTTACAGAAGATGAAGTCAATAGGATTTTGAATAGCATTCCGCCCTACGACTGAGGATGAGCCACAATTTTGGCATTAGGAAATCTTTTAGTTACAAATAGAAGTGAAACCATGAAAGAGTTTTTATTTAAGAAAAAAAGAGGCATTCTAAGGAAACTGTCAATAAATATATTTTTAATTTTATTGCCAGTTTCCATGTTTTTTATATCATTTCTCATTGGCAGATATCCTGCTTCGCCACTAGAAGTCGTGACGATTTTAGCATCTACAGTCTTGCCAATTGAACACACTTGGTCCGCCGTATTAAATATGGTAATCTTCGAGATAAGATTGCCTAGGATTATGGCCGCCATGCTTGTTGGGGCGGGATTAGCAATATCTGGAGCATCATTTCAGGGACTTTTTAGAAATCCGCTTATTTCTCCCCAGATTCTAGGCGTTACCTCAGGCGCAGGCTTTGGCGCTGCAATAGCCATTCTCATTTGGAATAATTCATTCATAATACAACTATCTGCATTGCTTTTTGGGTTATTTGCAGTTGCTATGACTTATGGAATTAGCAAAATGGTCAGGGGAACATCGACATTAGTTTTGGTACTAGCAGGTATGGCAGTTGGAGCATTTCTCTCAGCCTTGATATCTCTTACGAAGTATGTGGCGGATCCTTATGAAAAACTTCCCGCCATAGTATTCTGGCTCATGGGAAGCTTATCATCTGTTTCAAACAAAGATGTACTTATGGTATCTTTACCTATACTAATTGGTATGATTATACTTTTACTGATCAGATGGAAGATAAATATCCTTGCGATGGGAGATGAGGAAGCATCGTCTCTTGGAATCGATACTAAAAGATTGACAGCGATTATAGTCATATGTTGTACCATAGTAACAGCTTCGTCTGTATGCCTCAGCGGGATTATTGGGTGGGTAGGGCTTATTATACCTCATGTTGGGAGGATGTTAGTTGGCCCAGACCATAAGGTATTATTGCCAGCATGTGTTTCTATCGGTGCGTTCTATCTTTTGCTTGTGGATAACTGTGCAAGAACACTGATAGCATCAGAGATACCTCTTGGTATTCTAACAGCTATAGTTGGTGCACCTTTCTTTGTATATTTATTAAGAAAAAGCGGAATGGGTTGGTCATGAAAGAAGTAATAAAACTAGAAGATGCAGCTTTCTCGTATAATGGAACGGCCATGGTATTTGAGAATATCAACTTTTCTATGAAAGAAGGCGATATTTTCTGCATTTTAGGATCAAATGGAACGGGGAAATCTACATTAATCAAGTGCATAGCAAATCTGTTAAAACTCAAAAAAGGATGCGTAATTCTAAACGATAGGAATATTTATGGATTAAAAAAAGTCGACGTGGCAAAAGAAATGGGGTATATCCCACAGATACATACTTCCACGTTTCCATTTTCGGTCTTGGACATCGTGCTTATGGGTAGATCTCCTCACCTAAGTTTAATGTCTTCTCCATCGGAAAAAGATTATAAGATCGCTGAAAATGCCATCAGAACACTTGGCATATCCCATCTATCAAAAAAGCCTTATACTGAAATTAGTGGAGGTGAGAGGCAGCTTGTCCTTTTTGCCAGAATCTTAGCACAGCAGCCATCAGTTTTGATCCTAGATGAGCCAACCTCTCATTTAGATTTTGGGAATCAGATTAGAGTTTTGGAAGTAATTGATCAAATGGCAAAAAACGGGCTTTCAATTCTCATGACTTCGCATTTCCCAGATCACGCATTTTTAGTATCTAACAAGGTCGCAATCATGAAAGACGGATCTTTGATAGATGAGGGCACGCCTAACGAAGTAATAACAAATGAGAGCATGAAAAAAATATATGGGATTGATGTAGAAGTTACATATATGGAGGGAAATATAAACAGAAAGGTTTGTGTTCCCCTGACAAAAAATAAAAGTTTGTGAAAAAAACATAAGGTGATTAAGTTGAAGGTGTTTATAAAAGAGGGATGCATAAAATGCGGAATTTGTTCCAATGAATGTCCTGAAGTTTTTAGCGTAGGCCCTGACGAAACCGCAATTATCTCTGAGGAATATCAAGGGGGCAATGAATTTGAAGGTGAAGTCAGTGACAATATCGCAGAATGCGTGAAAGCCGCAGAGAATGCATGTCCTGTACATATAATTTCTACCAAAAAATGAAGGATCTAGATGATAATAAAAGAATTCGAATTCAATCTAAGAGAACTTGCTGGATCAATGGGAGATTTTGGAACATTATTGCCTTTGGCTATAGGCTATATAGTCGTAAATGGTCTCAATCCGGCGGGATTTCTTATAATGATGGGGCTTGTGAATATATCTTTGGGATTAGTATACAAGCTCCCCATGCCATTACAACCTAAAAAAACAGTTGCAACTGTTGCCATCGCACAAGGTTGGTCACCTTCTCTTATCTACTCCACAGGATTTGGCCTAGGCATTGTATGGCTATTTCTTTATTTTACAAATCTGATTCAGAAAATTGTAAAATACACCCCAAAATCTGTCGCTAGAGGAATTACTCTTGCTCTCGGATTTACCCTTTTTTTAACTGGGATAGAATTTTTTAAATCCGATATTTTAATCGGCGCCATAGCCATTTTAATTATATTGGTATTTAGGAAAAATACTAGACTTCCAGCCGCTATTTTATTATTTGTATTCGGAATTCTATTGGTCATTTTTAAGGGGCAGCTAACTGGTATCATCGACATAGGATTTACCCTTCCGCCGGTTACTACTATTTCTCTCAAGGACATTTATACTGGAATGATTTTGGCAGGAATAGCCCAAATACCACTTACTTTGACAAATGCAGTTATAGCAGTCACCGCATTACTCAAGGATTATTTCCCGGAAAAACCGGTATCTGAGAGGAAATTATTGCTCAATATGGGGGTTGTTAATATTGTAGTTCCATTCTTTGGAGGATTTCCGATGTGCCATGGTGCAGGGGGTCTGGCTGGGCAGTATACATTCGGCGCAAGAACGGGAGGTGCAAATATCATGGAGGGCTCCATTGAGATTGGTCTAGGCTTATTTTTATCAAAATCAATTCTAAATTTATTTTCTGTGTTCCCTATGAGCATAGTGGGAGCGATGTTGTTCTATGTATCGTACGAACTTGCTAAGTTGGCTCGAGACATTAAATCGTATCATGAGATATTTGTAATGCTTTTTACAGCAGTTGTTTCTGTAATTTCAAATATGGCAATAGGATTTGCACTGGGGATTATTACATTTAATCTACTTAAAAAATTCAATTCATAAACTCTTCTATCTTATTTTTATTCTTATCAAATATATTTAAAGTAGACTATATTTCTCTACAAAATAATATCTTACATCTTAAGGACAATCTTTTTAAACACCAATGTATAATATTGGACATCGAGGACTTTAGATGTCCGAAATACAGGTTTTTGAGGTCCTTGCGAAGATCCTCCCGTACCTCGTATCGCTTGGTATAGGAACCTTTGCAGGGTGGGAGCTTGTGAAGACAAAGATCCACGAGCTCGCCGAGTTTTTTAAGACGGTCGATGAGGCGCTCTATGACGACGCCGTCACTGAAAAGGAGTTCCGTGATATCTGGGAAAAAGGTAGGGCCTTATTCGGAACTGGTATGAAGAAGGGGGCCGAGTGAGAACCTTCTTTAGCACGACTTCAATCCACAACGGCGAGAGGGTAGAGGGCTGCACAATCGCAGATTCTGAAGGGAATTCTGTCTTCATAACTGAGGGCGACTGGATTGAAATCGGAAAGATGAAAGGGTGGGTCTTCCCAGCCACCGACACGACAAAAGTGGTGGAGGAGATCCCATGCCTGTAGATATCGAATGGGCGAAAGCAAGCGATACTGTAGGCCAGGAGTTTGATGCGAACTACATTCCTGGGACAACTGACTGGCACTGGTTTGCAACTGAAGTTTCCGAGATTAGGCTAGTTGGAGATGAAACAGGCTGCTCAGTGATAAACGGAAATCCAGAAAACGACATAATCTACTATGACTTAGTTTTAGGACCAACAGAGGAGTGGGGTTACTTCTCTGCAAGAGAGTTAGAGATGGGCGAAAGGGTAGAAAAATATTTTAATTTTTTATTAAAACACACTTTTGCATTCCAACTTCTGTTAAAAGATAGGGCCATTTCGTTTAATAACCCTAGATATAAAAATCTATTTAGTCGTATAATAAAGTAGTTCGGGAAAAACCATCGACAAATCCCCGAACCAGCTTAATTTAACTTTTGCATATATAAATATATTATTAATATTTTTGATTCAAGAGCAGACGAATGAGAAAATAAAAATTTAGGCAGATTTTTTATTACATAAGTTCTAGAGATTTATTATTTTTTTCATAGAATATCATTCAAAATGGTCATATCCTTTTTTGAGTTCAATTTTCTGATTATTTTTTAATAGAGCGACATCTCCCTTTACTATTTTTCCGACTATGGTAAAATCATTGAAGTTTGCCCTTAAATTGTCTATATTACCCTTAGATATAGTAAATACAAGTTCAAAATCTTCTCCACCATAAAGGGCAAAATCATGAGGGTCCATTCCTAGGATATTTCCGGAGGCAATAGTTTCATTGGACAAAGGAATTCTATCATAAAGAATTTCAGCCCCAACCTTGCTTTCTTCACAGATATGCTTAATCTCACTGGCCAACCCATCGCTTACATCAATCATCGATGTGGCATATTTAGCAATAATCTTGGCCTCTACTGCACTTCTAGATTTTACTTTAAGATAATTGTCAAAAAAGCCTTCTTTTCCAAACTGCAATAAGTTTAATCCTGCGGCGTTTCCACCTAAATTTCCTGTAACGCATATGAGGTCTCCTAATTTTGCTCCCGATCTTAATCTCAATAGTCCAGCTTCAACCTCTCCCAAAAGAGTAATGTTGAATACATACTCTGTTCCATGTGTTGTGTCGCCTCCAAGGATATGTACTCCGTGTTTTTTTGTGGACTCACAAAGACCATTATAAAATTCATCGATAAATTCAACTTGAGTATCCTTTTTAATCGACATTGAAACAAATGCATATTTTGGTGTGCCCCCCATGGCTACTATGTCAGACACATTGACTTCCATCAACTTATTGCCGATTTGAATAGGAGTATGCCATTTTAATGAAAAATGATCGTTTTCCACCATCATGTCAGTCGTAATAAGAAGATAGCTATTATTTTTATATTTTATAACGGCGCAGTCATCTCCAATGCCCTTAATTACGTTTTCATCATTGACATCTCTCGAAATTCTCTTAATTAGTTCAAATTCTCCCCCAATCTCTCGAATATTCATATCTTTTTCCTGCACTCTTTGTTAATCTTAATTGAACAAAATTCGCCACACATGGAGCAGTAGTCACCTTTTATATTACCTCTTAATTTTTTTGCTTTTTCTGGATTCATGGAATAACTAAACATTTTATTCCAATCGAGATTGCTTCTTGCTTTTGACATTTCTAAATCTATTCTTTCTGCATGTGCAACACCGTGTGCAATGTCAATTGAATGTGCGGCAATTTTTGACGCAATAATCCCATCAATTACATCTTGAACATCAGGCAATCCAAGATGTTCCATGGGGGTTATAGAACAGAGATAATCTGCTCCATGATATGCAGCTAAAGCGCTCCCTATTGCTCCAGCAATATGATCATAACCAGGGGATATATCCGTGACCACTGGCCCCAGTATGTAAAAAGGGGCTCCGTTACAATATTTTTTTTCTAGTTCTACATTTTTCCTGATTTGATTAAACGGCACATGTCCAGGGCCTTCTATGATAACCTGAACGCCCCGATCCAAAGCCTTTTGAGATAAAGACCCCAATATTTTAAGTTCTTCAATCTGTGCATCGTCTGTAGAATCTGCCAAACACCCGGGCCTTAATCCATCACCTAAACTTAAAACAACATCGTATTTTTTCACCATGGCTACAATTTTATCAAAATTAGTATAAAGAGGATTTTCTTTGTCGTGAAATATCATCCATTTCAGGATTAAACTTCCCCCACGGGAAACGATTCTAGTAACTCTTTTCTCTAATAACGGAATACATTCTTTAGTAACTCCGCAGTGTAATGTAAGAAAATCAACGCCATCTTCGATATGTGATTGAATTGAATCTAAAAAATCTCTTTCTTTTATTTCTCCCACATTGTTTATGCCAGAAAAAACCTGATATACCGGGACTGTCCCAACTGGTATTTCAGAATTGTTAAGTATCGTCTTACGTATTTTCTGAATATCTCCAGCAGTGCTTAAATCCATCACCGTATCGGCTCCGTATCTAATCGAAGCGCTAAGTTTCTTAAGTTCAGTTTCAACGTTGTTATTAACAGGCGAGGTACCAATATTGGCATTAACTTTTATCCTAAGATCTTTTCCAATGCCTATGGGTCTGCATTTATGTTTTTTACTCTTCAAAATGACAGCATGGCCAGCTTTAATATTTCTTATCAATTGATTTATAGGAATTCCCTCTTGAATGGCTACCGTTTTCATCTCTTCAGTTACGATTCCTGCATTTGCATATTCTATCTGAGTATTATTCATTCTTGCACCTTTGATTATACCTCTAAATTCCATGATTTTCTGATAAACGTCATCTGAATTCAATATAGAAGAGATACAAGCTATGGAATCTGCACCATTTTGAAGAGTTTGCTCTACATTTTCTTTGTCTATTCCCCCAATAGCAACTATAGGTATATCGACGACTTCTTTTACCTTTCTTATCATTTCTACCCCACATGGAATTCCTGCATTTTTTTTAGTAGAAGAATAAAAAATAGGGCTCAAGGCTATATAATCGGCCGTGAAATTCACAGCTTGCAGGGCTTCTGGAACGTTGTGCACAGTAATTCCGATTATTTTGTCTTTGCCCAGTAGTTTTCTTGCAAGATCTAAAGGTATGTCTTCTTGCCCAACGTGAATTCCATCACTATCAACTGCAAGAGCAACATCAACATTATCATTGACTAGAAAAATGGCTTTGCCACTGCAGAGTTCTTTTATAGCTTGTGCTTCTTCAATCATTTTTCGAACAGGCTTTTCTTTCTCTCGATATTGGATAATCTTACACCCTGCTTTGAGTGCAGATTTAACATCTTCTAGTAAGCCTTTTTTGCTGAGCGTAGAATCTGTGATAAAATAAAAATCAAAGTATTTCAATTTTTTCCATCTCTCTTATTTTTTCAGAAGTAAGATTATATGCTTCATCAATCAAGAATGTTTTAAAAGAACTCGGGCCAGAAGATTTTTTAGCAGCCAATTCTCCAGCTATCCCAAAACAAGAAAGGGCCACTGAAGCTGCAAGTCCGTAATCCTTTTCTATCGCCGCAAATGCCCCAATAACGGATGCGGCCATGCATCCAGTTCCGACCACCGCGCTCATCATCTTATCTCCATTGTGCACAAGGTATACCTTGTTTTTGTCTGCCACGATATCTTCTTTCTCTGTTATCACAACTGCCATTTTTCTCTCTCGAGCTAATTTCTTTGCAATTTCAGTTAAATCAAAATTGACAAAAGAGGTCTCAACGCCTCTTGTCTTCACCTTTTTCCCAGACAATCTTGCAATCTCTGAAGCGTTTCCTTTTAGGATGTTTATTTTTACTTCATCGAGTATCTGTAAAACGGCATCTTCCCTGTATTTAGTCGATCCTACCCCTACGGTGTCCAAGACTATGGGGATGCCCATTTGATTAGCCCCTTTTCCTGCTAAAATCATAGAATCAAGCATCGAACTAGTAATTGTGCCAATATTTAACACAAGAGAGTATGAGAGCATGGCCATGGAATAACACTCTTCTTTAGCATGGGCCATTACAGGTAAAGCTCCAAAAGCTCTTGTAATGCTTGCACAATCGTATATAGTTACCCAGTTGGTCAGATGATGTACCAGTGGACTAATCTCCCTAACTTTTTCTAATAAATCATTTTCAATCATATTTTCCTCACAATAAGCTGAGAACTTTATTGGCAACATCTTTGGCAGAATTTCCCAAAACATAAGAGCAGGGTTCTATGCCAAAATCGCCTTTGTGGAGTAGTATGTCAAAAGAGCAGTTATCTTCTATCTTGTAGTCTGGAGTTAAGTAAGAATATGACAGTCCTTTATTCTTTAGGGATATGTCAAATTTTAGATTCATTATGGATTTTATGTTCTTATTAATGCTTTTTAGATACAGCAGAAGGGAGGCTAAATGTTTGCTTTTCCCAAACTGGATGCTGTTAATTGATGAAACCTTGTCGTCCAACATTATAATCCCGTTTAAGAACGAGGCTACATCTGATAGAGTGTTTGGATTTTTTTTGCTCAATGCCAGATTAATTTTTACTTCTGGAAGTAGATGCCCTATATCTTTTCCTTTAAGTAAATAAAATGCATCAGTTAAATCACGAATTATTTCCTTTTTCTCTTCAGACAATACCTCAGATTCATCTGCAATATATTTTTCTCCACAATGTTTGCTGAAAGAAATACTCGTTTGAAAATACAGATTAGCATTCCCTTCAATTTTTGTAAGTATTTTGTCTACATACATTTTGAGATTATCAGGAATATCTACTTTAGAGGAGATATAATTGCTCACCATCGGCTGAGTCAGATTAAGTATGCCGGCTATTTTTGCCTGCTCTAATCCTTTTTCATAAAGATTTTTAGCTAATACCTTTTTTAAAAGAATGGCATCATCGTTGTCTAAAATAATTAGATTATCAACCATATAAATCATTTATTTTTTATATAAGTAGTTTATATAGTTTTCCATTCATTTTTCATAAGTTCGATCGAAAGGCTTTTATCCTTGTATTTATTGAGTTTTAGGCGATTTTAGAAAGATGAGAGAGTTTATTTCTAATGAAGTAGATACCATAGCTATTGGTAGGAAAGAACTCAAAATACCGACCAGCAGATCAAAAAGTGCATTGAGTATTTACAGAGGGGGCACAGCGAGAGGTACGTGGCCTTAAGATTAGGGCCAGACTGGACGAGGGAGAATGTCAGGTATTACAAGAGAAAATTTCTATCTTAACTATTCCTAAGTTAAAATTAAATATTTAATAAAAGTAAAAAGAAAATTTATTTCTCCTTGTCAAATCCAAGTCTCTTCATGAATTGTTGCATTGGAGTGGGGTTTGGTAGTATATCTATCTTATTAGTGTATCTTCAGTATTTTAAATTTTTAACTTTCTTTGCAAGTAAAATTGCTACAAAGCCTCCAACTGACATTCGGATTATATTAAATGGAACTTCGATAAGGGCAACTGCAGGTGGTATCATAAAAATACTGACTTCAACAAGATAATACCCAACTATCATTATTATCCCTCCTGCTATTATTGCAGTTATCCTAATGGCAGTTTTCTCTTTATTTTCCGCAATTTTTCCAACTATAAATCCTTCTAGCCCTTTTATTACAAAAGTAAAGGGGCAAATGCAGCGTAAGGGGAACTAAGATCTGCTAGGGCGGGCCCAATGGCTCCTACAAGCCCCCCGACAATAGGCCCAAATACAATTGCAGCAAGGTATATTACCGCTTCTCCAAAATTTAGGTATCCCCCAGTCTGCAGTATTGGTATTTGTAAAAATCTAGTTGCAACGAAAGCAAGGGCAGAGAATACAGCTACAATGCTTATCAATTTTGATTTATTAATTTTGTTCAACTCTTTTCACCTCTTCTTATTTTGACATTGTTTGAATCATTAGATTTCGTTGAAAAGCCGAAATCATAAAATTAAAATAATATATAAACATTTGGGTAGATACCCAAAAATGAGTAAATATTTAATTTATAGTCTAGCATTTTTGTTCGATTACTTCCTGTACTCTACTCTTTTAGTCTGATGCCTTCTCTACATCCCTGTTTGATACTATTGGCAAAAGTACCTATTTCTTCTAAATGCATCTCTGGATTATCAAGATTTTTCTCATAAATCAAAGCTATCGCACTTCCAGTAATTACCCCATTTGCACCTGCCGCTATAATATCTCTAGCATGTTCCGGTTTCGAAATTCCAAATCCTACAAGTAGTGGGATGTCAGAGTATTTACGGACTCTTTTGATGAGGTCAAAAGTTGAATCCTGAATATCTTTTCTGGCGCCAGTTACCCCTGTTACAGAGACTACGTAAAGGAACCCCCTTGCACGCTTGATAATCTCCTTTAATCTTCTTTCTGGCGTTGTGGGTGCAACAAGGAATATTATTTCAATTCCATGTTTATTACCAGATTCCAAAAGAGGATCTGCTTCTTCATATGGCACATTTGGAACAATCAATCCGTCTGCACCGGCTTCTTTTATGGATTCAATAAATTTATCAATTCCCTTGTGGTAGACGATATTGTAATAGCTAGTAACAATAATAGAATTTGATACCCCGGATTCCCTGAGAAGTCTTATCCCTTCAATTGCTTTTGATGGTGTCATCCCTCCTTTTAATGCCCTTTCACACGCCCTCTGAAAAACTGGGCCATCTGATGTTGGATCAGAAAAGGGGATGCCAAATTCAATTATGTCTACCCCTCTATCACATAGCACCACGATAGCTTTTTTCGAAAAGTTCTCGTTTGGGTCCCCATAGTACACATGCGCCATATATACGGGCTCTTTTTTAGAGAAAAGATTATCTAGTCTCATTTTTTTCCTCCAAATCTAAAACAATATTGACATCCTTATCTCCTCGGCCAGAAAGGCACACTATTAAGGATTCGTCAGGATCCAAGTTCGGTGCCATCTTGCATGCTTGAGCTACAGCATGAGCGCTCTCCAATGCAGGCAGTATACCTTCTAATCTTGAAAGGAGATAAAAAGCATTTAGGGCCTCATCATCATTTATGGCAACATATTCTGCCCTTCCAATCTCTTTATAATAGGCGTGCTCAGGCCCTACCCCAGGATAATCAAGGCCTGCTGAAATTGAATGAGTTTCGCTTATCTGGCCTTCTCTGTCCTGAATAAAGTAGCTAAGTTCTCCATGAAGTTCTCCTATGCTCCCATAGCACAAAGATGCGCCATGCATTCCAATCCCAGTTCCTTTGCCTCCGGCCTCAACACCAATCATTTTGACATCTGTATCAAAAAATGGGTTAAAAAGACCTATTGCATTACTTCCCCCTCCAACACATGCGATAAGATGGGAAGGTAGTTTTCCTTCCTTTCCCATAATCTGGTCTTTAGCTTCTTTTCCTATTACAGTTTGGAAATCTCTTACCATTGAAGGATAAGGATGTGGCCCTACAACAGAACCTATTACATAATGTGTATTTTCACAGTTTGCAATATAGTCCCTTAATGCATCGTTTATGGCATCCTTAAGTGTCTTTGATCCAGATGTAACTGGAATTACATTTGCACCAAATAACTTCATTCTGAAGACATTTAATGCCTGTCTTTGAATATCGACTTCACCCATATATACTTCGCATTCAAGTCCCAATGCCGCGACAGTGGCTGCCGTTGCAACGCCGTGTTGGCCCGCACCTGTTTCCGCAATTATCCTTTTTTTGCCCATTGTCTTAGCTAAGAGTACTTGTCCAATAGTGTTATTGATCTTATGTGCGCCTGTATGCGCAAGATCTTCTCTTTTTAAATAGACCTTTGCACCACCAAGATGCTCTGTAAGTTTTTTAGCATGGTAGAGGGGCGTGGGCCTTCCCGCAAATTCCCTAAGATAATACTCAAGTTTCTTCTGAAACTCTTCATCTTTAGAATACTTCTGGTAAGCATCATCTAATTCTTCCAATATTGGCATGAGGGTTTCCGGTACAAACTGACCTCCAAATTTGCCATAATACGCTTTTTCATTTTTCAATTCTTACACCTCTTGATAAATTCAATTATCTTCTCCTCTGATTTAGCCCCCAACTTTGATTCGACACCCGATGAAACATCAACAGAATAAGGCCTAATCTTCAATGCAATCTCTACATTTTGCGGATTAAGGCCACCCGCTATTCCAAATCTTCTACAGTAATTAATGTAAGGAATTAGCATGCCCTCATAGTTATATTGTAATCCTAATCCCCCAGTAATCTTATTTAAGGAGGGTTCGAAAACAATCATGTCGCATGCTTCTGCAAATGAATCTAGGTCTTCAACTGAAACTTCGAGTTTTCCAGTTTCTATATCTATACTAACGGCCCTATAGACTCTAAATCCACAATCTTTCACTCTCTCTAGCTCGTTGGTATCCAAAGTATAAATCTGAACAGCATCGGCACCAACGAAGTCAGCTTTCTTTATGATTTCTTCAGAGTTTTTTGGAAATCCAATTAGTGTGGATAATGTCATCGGACCAATCCCCCCTATTATGTTTTTTATATTGTCTAGGGAGATGCTTCTTGCTCTGCCTTCGACATTGACAAAGCCTAATGAATCTGCGTCTGCTTTTTCACAGATAAGAGCATCTTCAAGCGTTCTTATGCCGCACACCTGAACTTTTGTCATTTAACCACCTCTTTTCCCTTATCTACAAACTCCCTTATCTTATCAGTTATATCCTCAGATTCCATTATGCTAGTTCCTATCAAAACAGCGTCAAGACGATTATTAGAAAGGCAGAATAGCTCCTCTATGTCTTGTTCAGAGAATACACCTGAAGCGCTTACAAGAACATCTTTTTCTGGAAGATTTTTCCCAATAGAGATATTAGATAAATTGATTTCAAAATCTCCATAGATGTTTCGGTTGTTAATCTCAACTATCCTTCTTTCTATTGAAGGAACTGAGCTTATCTCTTCCAAAGAGTTTGCTTCAAAGAAGGGCTCTAGATCTAGCTTTTGTCCGAATTGTATAAACTCTTCTTTATTGACTTTCAAAGTTTCTAGCACTCTAATCATAGAAAGGTATGCATCTGCACCAAAAACACTACACTCTGAAAGATGGATTGGTGTGTAAAAGAATCCCTTTGCAAGTATCGGTAAATCTGTAGCTTCTCTGGCCTTTTTCAGAAACTGCATGCTGCCGTTAAATTTTCTTGGCTCTACAAGTACTGAAATTGCACTGGCCCCTCCATGTTCAAGCTCTTCTACAATGCCTGCAATGTTTTCTATAGTAATGGCTTTCAAATTACCTTTTGAAGGTGAAGATGGCTTTATTTCTGCTATTATCCTAATACCTTTTTTTCTACCTTCCTTTAGGAAGTTATATAAACTTCTCTTCTTTTTTACTTCTACGATGAGTTTGTTTTCAATAATTTCTCCAACAGCAGCACCTAGACTATTCTTGAGTCTCATTTTAACTCCCTCTCTAGTTAGTGTCTTGACTCTTTCATATTCTGAATTATTCATTCTATATCTCCCGTCCAAATGTCCTTGATATGGACTTTAACTCCCTCATCAATCCATTAAGATCCAAGGTACTTATCGTCTGATCGGCATCGCTTACTGATTTCTGTGGGGCAGTATGGGCTTCAATATTAATACCATCTGCACCACAAGCAATTGCAGCAAATGCCATTGGTTTTACAATATCTCTTCTACCAGTGCCATGACTAGGATCGACAATCACAGGTAGATGACTTTCGGCCTTCAATACGGGAACAATACTCAAGTCCAAGGTATTTCTTGTAAAATCAGAAAATGTTCTTATCCCTCGCTCACATAGAATAACATTCTCATTCCCCCCTGCTAAAATGTACTCGGTGGCCGATAGAAATTCTTTCAAAGTTGCCCACATTCCACGTTTTAGAAGTACTGGTTTGTCACATTTCCCTAGCTCCTTCAATAAGGGGTAGTTTTGCATGTTCCTTGTTCCAACTTGTAGAATATCTGCATATTTGGATACAAGAGTTACATCTCTCGTATCTATAACTTCGGTGCATATTGGAAGGTCAGTTTCTTCCTTTGCGGCTACCAGGAATTTAAGACCTTCTTTTCCAAGCCCCTGGAAATCTTTTGGCGCTGTACGTGGTTTAAATGCACCACCCCTTAGAATTGTGGCCCCTGAACTTTTTACTTCTTTTGCAATGTCAATAATCTGCTCTTTGCTTTCAACTGTGCACGGTCCTGCCATTACAACAATCTTTTTGCCGCCTATTTGGATGCCGTCTAAGTCTATGATTGTATTTTCTTTGTTATACTCTCTTGAAACTAGTTTGTATGGCTTTGATAAAGGTAGGGCATGCTCTGGAAAAGATAATGCTCTTACCCCTTCCACATCACCCCCATCTATCAAAGGAACTTCGCCAATTACTGCTCTGTTCTCTCTCTTTAGTTTACAGCTTATTATCTCCTCGACAGCAGAGCTTAAGTTACTCTGAAGCTTCATTTAACACCTTGTTGTACTTTGATGTGAACTCAATTAACTTGTCAAGTTTTCTTTTTGGTATTCCGCTTTCGAGAATTTCTTTTGCTATTTCTACCCCGGATGCTATGTCGCTTGCCTTGCCTGAAATATAAAGGGCTGCACCTGCATTTAGAACGGTGATATCTGTGTAGGGGGACTCATTGCCCTCTAACACTTCAAGAGTTATCCTAGCATTTTCTTCCGGAGTTCCACCTTTGAGCTCTTTGATTTTAGCTCTTCGTATGTTAACTTCTTCTGGTGTTAGATAATAAGTTTTTATTGAACCATTTTTTAGCTCAGAAATCTTTGTCTTTTCAGTTGTTGTTATTTCATCTAAACCTGACCCATTGACTACAAGTGCATTTATTGCCCCAAATCTTTTCAGGACTTCCGCTAATTTTTCAGTTAGGTCTTTGTCGTATACTCCCAAAAGCTGATACTTCACGTTTGCAGGATTAGTTATAGGCCCCAGTATATTAAAAACCGTTCTTATACCTATTTCCCTTCTCACAACTACTGTGTGTTTCATTGCTTTATGAAAAATCGGTGCAAAAAGAAATCCTATACCAATTTTATTTATGCATTTCTCAACTTCTAAAGGTTCAAGGGTCGTGTTTACCCCCAAAGCTTCTAAAATATCTGCGGACCCTGAAATGCTAGAAACTCCACGATTTCCATGTTTTGCGATTGGTATATCTGCTCCAGCCACTATGAAGGAAGCTGTAGTGCTGACATTGAACGTTTGTAATCCATCTCCCCCCGTGCCGCATAGGTCCATGGCATTGTTCGGAATGGATATGTGGCTAGCTTTTTCCCTCATAACTTTCGCTGCTGCGTAAATATCCGATGCAGATTCACCTTTCATTCTAAGGGCTGTTAGAAAGCATGCAATTTGAGCAGGAGTGGCTTGGCCTTCCATTATCTGAAACATTGCTTTTGTTATCTCAGATTCTTCAAGAGTTTGGCCCAAAACTAGTTTCTTTATTGAATCAGTAATCATAAAGACACCTTCATGAAGTTAAGAAGGATATCTTTTCCCGATTGTGTCAGTATAGATTCAGGATGAAACTGCACACCATATATTGGGTACTCTTTATGTTTTACTGCCATAATTTCTTCTATGTCAGTTACAGCCGTGACTTCAAGGCAGTCGGGAAGGCCTTCGTTATTTATGATTAGAGAATGGTATCTTGTCGCATTTATAGGATTTGGAATTTCATTGAACAGATCTTTTCCATTGTGGTAGATAGAGCATGTCTTACCATGAATGATCCTATTTGCCCTAGTTACCGTTCCCCCAAATACCTCACCTATCGCTTGATGCCCAAGACACACACCCAGCGTGGGTATATTTTTGCTCATTGTAGAGAGTATTTCTAGAGTTACCTTAGAATCCACTGGGTGGCCTGGACCTGGACTTAAAACTATCAGGTCAGGCTTAACCTTCACAGCCTCCTTTAGCTTGATATCGTTTCTTCTGGTAACAATTTCAGCTCCAAAAAATCCTAGATACTGGGCTATGTTGTAAACAAAGGAGTCGTAATTGTCTATAATTAGTACACGTGTCATAGACTCCCCCCTTTTAGAGCATTTATCATTGCACCCATCTTATTTTCAGTTTCAACAAACTCTTTTTCTGGTATAGAATCTAGTACAATCCCAGCTCCAGCTTGGAGGTATGCCTTGTTATTCTTTGTGAAAACTGTTCTGATTGTTATTGCAAAGTCCATGTTTCCTGAAAAGTCAAAGTAGCCAACTACTCCCGCATAAGGGCCCCTTCTAACGGGCTCAAGCTCTTCTATGATCTCCATTGCTCTTACCTTTGGAGCTCCTGACACAGTTCCTGCAGGAAAACATGATTTTAATGCATAAAAACAGTCCATGTCTTTCCTTAATGTACTTGTGACATTTGAAACGATGTGCTGTACATGCGAATACTTTTCTATACCCATGAGTTCATCTACCTTTACGGAACCATACTCTGAGACCCTCCCCATGTCATTTCTGTGAAGGTCGACTAGCATCACATGCTCTGCCCTTTCTTTCTCATCTGTAAGTAAATCTACCTTAAGTTTTTCATCTTCTTCTACATCTTTTGATCTAGGTCTTGTGCCCGCTAATGGCCTAGTAGTCAAAGTTCTATTTTCCAATCTAACTAGCATCTCAGGAGAAGACCCAACAATATTTGTTTCATCAAAATCTAGATAGAACAGATAAGGAGATGGATTTAGGCTTCTTAGAACTCGGTACATTTCAAAGGCATCGCCTTTAAAATTAACTTCAGTACGTCTTGATAGTACAGTCTGGAATATGTCTCCGTCTTTTATATACTCCTTTGCTTTTTCAACTGAAGAAATGTATTTTTCCTTGGGTGTAACTGGCCTTGTTTTTCCAATTGTAAGAGTGCCCAAATCGAGTTCTGTGTTTGTGGGATTAATCAGTTTTTCTATATTGTCTGTTTTCTCATGTGAAATCAAAAAGACTTTTCTATTTATATGGTCAAAACAGATTATCTGTGATGGAATTATGAAGTGCGCATCAGGTAGCCCTAAATCATCCTTTGCCAATTCAGGCAACTTCTCAAAAAACCTTACAGTGTCGTAGGAAAAATATCCCACCATCCCTCCAGAAAAAGGCAGTATATTGCTAGTTCCTGCATTGAAACTATAGAATAGTTCTCTTAAATATCCATACGGATCTTTTGATTTTTCCTTGCTACCATTAACCTTAATATTTTCCCCTTTTGACCTAAACGAAAATATAGGATCAAATCCGATAAAAGAATATCTTGCAGTTTTCTTATTTCCTTCAACAGATTCCAAAAGAAAACTTTCAGATTCAAACTCTTCTCTTATTGAGGAGTAAATAATTAATGGGTCAAAATAGTCAAGGTGGATTTCTTTTATACTAGTTCTTAAATTCCTTGAAGGCATTTCTTGGAACTTTGTTGTTCCTTGATAGCCAAAATAAATTCCCCCTCATAGTCTTACCCTAGTTGAAGGGCATTGAATCCTTTATAAGGCTATTGGTTGCCAAAAAATTGTGTCTTATCCTGTAATTATTTCCTTTTCCTTTCATTAAAAAATCTCCCCTATTTTAGGTAGTATCTGGCAAATTACTGCCAGATTCTAGCCTTCTGTAAAATGCCTTTTCCGGCGTCTCAAGCACGTCAAGATTTAAGCTCATGTGTGGCCGTTTCTTGTTGTAGAAGTTCATGAACTCTTCTATCGACTTGAAGTATTTTAGCTTCTGCTCAAGCGTTCCAAAGAATCTTTCAATCTTCCCGTTTGTCTGGGGATGGCTTACGCCTGAAAGTATATGCTCTATCCCTAGCTCCCTTAGGGCTATCTGGAAC
>JAHKLW010000101.1 GCA_020854815.1 Methanofastidiosum sp.
AAGCGTGGGATTGGAGTTGATGTTAATCTAGTCCAGCGTATTCTCCTGGAGGAAGGAATGGCAGAAATTTGTCCAATAAAAGAGTCAGAAAAAGGCCTTGGGTGAGATATGAGCGAACATATCCACTATCTGCAGTCCATCTAGACTGGTCAACTGGCACAAATGGAAGCTCAATATGCGTTGTTTTAGATGATGCAAGCCGTAAGATCCTTTCTGGCGGAGAATTCGATAGGCAAAGCGCAGAAACTTCAGTAAAGCTTCTAAAAGAGGCTCTAGACAAATATACACACATCAAGAAGATACGAGAGGCCATAACTGATCGAGGGAGTGAGTTTCATGCTAACAGAAGGGACAAGGAAGGCAATGCAACGCACCCCTTCGAAGATTTCTGCAAGGAGAATGGCATAACTCATATCTTATGCGGAAGAGCACATCCGCAGACCAACGGCAAGGTAGAGAAATGGTTTGACCTTTACAAAAGAAAGCGTGAGAAATTCAAATCATTTAATGACTTTATCCACTGGTACAACTGTGTAAGGCCGCACATGAGCCTTGACTGGGACAATCTTGAAACGCCAGAGCATGCTTTCTGGCGAAAGCTCGAGCCAGTGTTACTTGGAAACTTCATGGAACTTTTAGAAAAGGAGGTAGAAAACTATGAAGCGAAATTTTTAGCAGATTACACATTTTCAGAACTGTAGAAATAAAGCTATATGTGAACCTATAAGTGTCACATTTTCAATATTTATTATCTGATTTATAACGATACATTTGATCATCAAATTTTTTTACCTTCTTTTCCGTTTATTAGTTAATTTTTATCACAGAAAAATTCGATTATCCACTCTCTTATTTCATCCCTAGATTTCCTAAAAGCATTTAACTTAATATTGTCTGTTCCTTCAACTCTCGACGGATCTTCAAATTCCCTATGGACATAGTTTTTTGCACCGGGAATGAAAGGACACATTTCTTTTGCATTATCACAAACTGTGACCACATATTCAAATTTTTTACCTATAAATTGTTCAGTACTTTTTGAGTAATGTTTTGATATGTCAATTCCAAAATCTTTTAAAACTTGGATGGAAAATGGATTTATTTTAGTTGGCGTTGAACCTGCACTATATGCTTCATATTTATCACCGCAAACACTATTTAAGAGACCTTCAGCCATTTGCGATCTTGCAGAATTGTGCGTACATAAAAAAAGAACTTTTTTCTTCATATTATATCACTACATTATTAAAAATAATGATTTAAAAAGTATTTGATAGAATATATGCTAAATGATCTTCTTCTTTCATCATCTCTATGGGGCATTATTCAAGAGCCAATTGGCACTGCTTACAATAGGTAGATGCGCATTCTGGATTATCAAATTTCCATTTGAGCCCCCAATCTTTTATTTGTTGAATTATACGGATAAAATCTTCACCACTTTCAGTTAGAGAATATTCACATTTTATTGGAACTTTTGAATTATCTATAGTTTTCTTGATAAGTCCGTGTTCTTCGAGTTCGGAAAGACGTAAAGATAAAATTTTCGGGGTGATCATGTTTAATCCATTCTTTAATTCATTAAATCTTTTTTCTTTTTCTTTTCCCTTATATAACTCTAACAAAATGAGAAGAGACCATTTTTTACCAACAATATCAAGAGTATTATAAATAGTACAATCTACCATAGTATCAAATAAGAAACTTACTAATTTATATAGGTATCTATTATATATTTAGTATAGAAAAGATATTGGTGTTACAATGTCAAAAAGAGAAATAATTAAAATTGATGAAGAAAAGTGCAATGGATGTGGGCTTTGCGTTCCTAATTGTCCTGAAGGAGCGCTACAGATAATAGATGACAAGGCAAGATTAGTAAGTGATCTATTTTGCGATGGACTTGGGGCTTGCATTGGAAACTGCCCAGAAGGCGCTATATCTGTTGAAGAGAGAGAAGCAGAAGAATACGATGAAAAAAAAGTAATGGAAAATATAGTAAAACAGGGTAAGAATACTATTAAAGCCCATCTTCAGCACTTAAAGGATCACGGCGCCGACAAATATCTTAAACAGGCTGAGGAGGTTCTTGAAGAAAAAGAAATAGAGAATCCTATGAAAGAAGAACACCATTCGCATGGAGCATCTTGCCCTGGTTCCATGATTAAGGATTTTTCAAATGAAGATATGATAGAATATGAAGAAGGAAAGAGATCTTCTCAGCTTAGACAGTGGCCTATACAACTTCATCTTGTTTCACCAAATGCGCCATATTTTGTTAGAAAAGATGTTTTACTTGCTGCAGATTGTACTGCTTTTTCTATTGGAGATTTCCACAAAGATTTTCTTAAAGGCAAGACCTTAACTATAGCATGTCCAAAACTTGATTCTGATAGAGAAATCTATGTTGAGAAAATAAGAAAGATGATTGATGAAGCAAAAATAAACACGTTAACTGTCATGGTGATGGAAGTTCCTTGTTGTTCAGGACTTCTTCAAATCGCTAAGAAAGCTTTGGATATCGCAACTAGAAAAATACCCATAAAAGTAATAATAATTGGAATTAAAGGGGATATATTGAAGGAGGAATGGATATAATGGAAAAAGGATTTTGGAAAGATTTGAATAAAACTATGCAATTCCCTAAAGAAGGAATTTTTAGCACTGTATTGACAAAGTCAAAAACATACAACTATACTCTGATGTGTTTATCAGCAGGTACAAATATAGACACACATACTTCAACTAAGGCCGGCATAGTTCAAGTACTAAGTGGTACTGGTACCTTTACACTTTCTGATGAAGAGATTGAAATGGCTCCAGGAGTATTTATCTTCATGCCTAAGAATGCGCCCCATTCTCTTAAGGCCAAAGATAATCTAGCAATACTATTAGGCTTGACAGATTAATTTTTTTACTTTTTAACAAAACTTATATATAATTATAACTCTAAAATAAATCTGTGAGGAATAATAATGGAAGGAGATAGAGTATCTTATCACGAATCTGTAAAGAAAATGTATGAGAAAATTAAAGATGATAATATAACAAATATATGGAATAGGTACGAGGCTCAAGGATTTGCAGGGGACCCTGACAAAAGATGTCCTTTCTGTCAAGGTGGAGTTAGATGCGATCTTTGTTCTAATGGTCCATGCCGTTCTGATGCTTCTATTGATAAAAGAGGTGTCTGTGGAATCACAGCAGATGGCATGGCTATGAGAATGATGCTCTTGAGAAACGTATTGGGCACTTCGACTTATCATTACCACACCGAACAAACAATAAAAACTCTCAAGGCGACTGCAAAAGATGAAACACCTTTTCAAATAAAAGAGCCAGAAAAATTAAAATCATTTGCTGAAAGACTTGGGGTGGATACTAAAGGCACTATTAAGGAAATTGCTTTAAGATTCAGTGATTTTGTCGAAGAAGATTTCAATAGAAAATATTCTGAGCCCAGTAAAATTGTGGAAATATTAGCTCCGATTGAGAGAAAAGAGACATGGAAAAAACTAGGAATATTCCCTGGTGGAGTTCACGGGGAAATGATGCTTGCAACAAGCTCTTGTTTAACAAACGTAGATGGGTACTATGCAAGTCTGGCATTAAAGGCAATGAGACTTGGGATAGCCATGGCATACCAAAGTCAAATCATAAATGAATTTACTCAAGACATTCTTTTTGGAATTCCAAGACCTCATAAAATGAGGGTTGATCTTGGAGTTTTGGATCCTGATTATGTTAATGTTTTACCAAATGGCCATGAACCTTTCTTGGGATTTGCAATGATTCAACTTGCAAGAAAAGAAGAATGGCAACAGAAGGCTAAGGCTGTAGGCGCTAAAGGTCTTAGAATAATAGCAAATATTGAAACTGGACAGGAAATTATCCAACGATGGGAGATGGATGATGTTTTCTATGGATTCACCGGCAATTGGATCATGCAAGAAGCAATAATGGCAAGCGGATGCATAGATATATTTGTTGCAGATATGAACTGTTCCATGCCTATAGATCCAATATATGCAAAAAAATACAAATTCAAATTGGTTCCTGCAAGTGAACTTGTGGCATTTGAAGGAATAACTGATAGAGTGGACTATCTCCCAAAAGAAGCTGAGAAACAAGCCGGATTACTTTTACAAATGGCAATTGACAACTTCAAAGAGAGAAGAGCATCAATTGAACCAGTTATTGGATTACCTATGAGCGAAGCTATCGTGGGATTTTCTACTGAGAGCATAGTTGAGACGCTTGGAGACACAATTGAACCACTGCTAAATGCAATTAAAGACGGCACAATAAGAGGTGTCGCTGGAATGGTTTCGTGTACTTCTCTAAGAGATTCGGGGCAAGATGTTCACACAATAAAGATGGTAAAAGAATTGATAAAGAGGGATATATTAGTTCTATCCCTTGGATGTGGGAACGGTGCAGTGCAGGTTGGAGGGCTCTGTAGTTTAGAGGCTAAAGAAATGGCCGGCCCAGGATTAAAGAAATTATGCACTCTCTTGAATATTCCTCCTGTATTAAGCTATGGAACATGTACCGATACTGGAAGGCTAGCAGATTTGATTGGAACAATTTCAAAAGCATTAGGAGATGTACCGGTAACAGATCTACCTGTTGTTGCAGTTGCACCAGAATATATGGAGCAAAAAGCAACTATAGACGCTATATTTGCATTGGCATTTGGATTATATACCTACGTTAATCCTGTTCCACCAGTAACAGGTGGAACAGGATTAACGTAGGTATATAATCCAAATGCCAATGCAAATA
>JAHKLW010000102.1 GCA_020854815.1 Methanofastidiosum sp.
GAGCTTAAATCTTGACGTGCTTGAGACTCCAGAAATGGCATTTTACAGAAAGCTAGAATCTGGCAGTAATTTGCCAGATACTACCTAAAATAGGGGAGATTTTTTAATGAAAGGAAAAGGAAATAATTACAGGATAAGACAGTTATATGTCATATATATCAGAAATACCTCACTATTCTAGTCTCTTTCAGCTCCACAATCAAAACATTTCCACCTGTGGACATTTATAGTCCCGCCACATTTAGGGCATGTCCATCTTTCTCTTTCATTTTTAACAAATTCTCTTATTCCCAGTTTCTTAATATTCTCTAGATTTTCGAGCATGCTCATTCCATATTTAGTTCTGTATCTTTTATCAAGGTTTTTCAGCCTAGTACAAGGATACTTTTCACATCTAAAACAGAATTTGGTCTTTTTTATCGTCTCACAGTTTTTAATGATACATTTAACACAAGAATTTGGCTTTTTGTCATCGGGCCCATTGCACCCGGGACAATGATTTTTCTCTCTGAGATAAGCCATGCAAATCCCGCAGTTCATCCCGCATGGGGCAATGAGTTTAGAAGTGATTGGCTCCGCTTTCATGGCAAAAATTAGATTTCTAAGAATAAAAAATTATCCACTAACTTACAAAAAACAGCCTACGTTAATCTTAAAAAGACATTTCTCTTATCGCACACATTGCTTATGGGTATTTTTGATTACAAATATTTTGATTATATCAGTGGATATCCATTAAGTTTGAATCAGAGGTTATATTTATGAGTAAAAATAAATCTTCAGGAGAACCACCAGGTGGAAGGTGGATAATTGTAATCGTAGGTATTATGCTCCATCTATGCTTTGGATCTATTTATGCCTATGGTGTACTAAGAAATCCTTTGCTTGATCACTTCAAGTCTCTAGGATTAAATCCCACGGCTATGGACATGACCTGGCCTTTTATAGTATTCTTGGCCTTTTTTGCCCTATTTATGCCATTGGCTGGCCCTTACATTAGAAAGATGGGGCCTAGAAAAGTATGCATGGCCGGGGGAGTTCTTTGTGGAATTGGTTGGCTTGCTGCTTCCTTTGCTACATCCCCACTAATGCTTATCCCATTATATGGAATTATTGGTGGTATAGGTGTTGGAATTGCTTATGGGGCGCCAATAACAACTTCAGCCCAATGGTTCCCTGACAAGTGCGGTCTTGCAGTAGGATTAACTGTATTAGGCTTCGGATTCTCTTCAGCCATTATAACATACGTTAGTAGATTTCTATTAGGAAGCGGCTGGGGAATTATGAATATCCTTCAAATGTTCGGTATCGTGTTCATTGTACTGAGCATTGTACTATCCATGATGCTTAGATTCCCAGATAGTGGCTGGAAGCCAGCGTGTATGACTACAACTACTTCTAGCGGCCCTACTAAAGTCGACTTCATGAGAGAACAGATGTTAAAGACTTCGACCTTCAAAGGACTATGGATTTGTTACACCATTGGAACACTTGCTGGGCTTACGGCTATAGGAATTGCTGGCCCTGTAGGAAAAGAAGTATTTGCTAATGCTGGATTGAGTGCTGATGTTGCAAACAGTCTCATATTTACTTTAATCTTGCCCTTTGCCATATTTAATGGTGCAGGCAGACCTGTATTTGGAGCATTAACAGATAAACTCTCACCTAAAAAAACTGCCATAATAACCTATGTTTTAATCATAGTTGCATGCTTAATAATATACACAGGTTACAATAGTGTTTGGGCATACATTTTGAGCTTCTGTATTCTCTGGGGATGTCTTGGAGGATGGCTCGCAATAGCTCCAACTGCCACTGCAAGCTATTTTGGAATGAAGGATAATGCTAGAAATTACGGATTGGTCTACACAGCATACGGTGCCGGAGCTATCATAGGCGGTATTGTCTCTGCACAGGCAAAAGATATACTCGGAGCTTTCCAACCATTCTTCTTAATTGTTGCAGGTCTAGCTTTAGTAGGTATTATACTTGCTATAACAATGCTAAAAACACCAGTTATGAAGTCCGCTTAAATCTTAATCTTTATATTTTTATTATTACTTTTCTATTTTCTGCATAAGTTAGGAAAACTCTTATTAGGAATTAAACCCAATTATTCTATTAGAAGAATTAATGAGGGTATGTGTTATGAGAGTCGTTAAAAAAGATAAAATGAGACAACAGAAAATACAGAGGCAAGAGCAAGAGCCAGAAAGACAAGAGCAGAATCAACAACTGAAAAAGCGTTTAGAAGAAATGAAAAAGCAGAAAATAAAAAAACAGGAGATAGATGAAAAGGAAATAATAAAGAAGAAAAAAAAGAAAGAAAAAGAAGAGCAGAAATATAAAATTTAATTTAAGCTTTAACCAAAAATTTCTTTACTTCTAGAAGGAATCAGAATGAAACAAGCTGAAGAAGATATAGCCAAGTCCCTAGAAATAAACAATCTTGATCTTTTAGACTATCTTCCATATCTTCTGCAGGATCTTTTTGATAATTATCTCAAATCACAAGAGAATGAAAACTATGTTTTGGAAAATAAAGTTAATTGTGCATTATTTGTTTTAAAGAAATTATAAAATATTTTCAAAATAATCTGCACATTTCTTCAGTTAACTTTGAAATTTGTTTCTCGTGGTCTTTTTTCCAAACAATAATCCCAGATCCGCATACATCTCCGGCTTTGGATTCGCAGATTTTTTTCATAATCCCAATTGCCTGATTTCCCCCTGTGCCATTTAATGGTAAACCCTTTGTTACAAAACAGGTTATTTTCTTATCTTTAAGTGTTGGAATTTGAGACATGAAAGCGGTCATTGGGTACGATAGAGAGAATGCATGCACAGGTGCTCCAAAAATTAAAGCATCATATGTTGATAAATTTGGATTAGATAAAATCTGGATTTTATTTAGATCTCTCTGCTTTTCATCGGCCACATTTATTCTTTCAATGTCTACAGAATGCCCCCCATCTAAAAGGGCTTCCTGAAGTTTCTGGGCAACTTGATAAGTATTTCCAGTTTGAGAATAGACCACAATCCCTATTTTCATCTTTATACCTCCCATTAGGTTAATACAAAATAGGATTCATACATATTGTATTTAAAGATTTTGAATAATTGAATATTTAGTCTCTAGATCACGCTCATTCTTTATTTAACATCTTTCTTATAGCCTCTCCTATTTGTTCCCAGAACAAAAATGGGAGGAATAGGAATCCGAATGCCCCAACTAGTGACCAACCAATAAGAAATCCTAAAAATGCTATCATAATCAAAATAATTAAGATCCTTTTAAGATACTTGGATATTTGGTTGCTCGGCTCTACCTCTTTTGGTAAATCAGCAACAGAATCATTAATTTCACTTTTACAGTAAGGGCAAATTTTTGAGTTTTCTTCTATTATGTTGCGGCAATAAGGACATTTATATTCTGTCATAAGACTCGTTTAATATTGATTTTTTATATATTTAAAGATATTGAAGAACATCTACATGAAGCTTAGTCATGATAAATTATTTATATAATCAAATTGTAGTTTCTTTGCAGGGAATAGTCAAGACGAGAGTTAAAGAAAATGAATTTCGAGATTAAAAACTAACAAAAATGAGATATCAATACGTTCTGGAGACTCATGATGGGCTTATCTAAAACATTATATGTGACTAAAAGGGAAGAATGGCGTTCTTGGCTTGAGAATAATTTTGATAAAGAAAAAGAAATATGGTTGGTATTTCCAAAAAAATCTTCAGTCAAGCCACGTATTTTATACAATGATGCTGTTGAGGAAGCGTTATGTTTTGGATGGATTGACAGCATTGTAAAAACTCTTGATGGTGACAATAGTATACAGCGCTTCACGCCAAGAAATCCAAAAAGCAGTTACTCGCAAACAAATAAAGAGAGGCTAAAATGGCTTTTTGAAAAAAACA
Source organism: Methanofastidiosum sp. (assembly GCA_020854815.1). Taxonomy (NCBI): domain Archaea; kingdom Methanobacteriati; phylum Methanobacteriota; class Candidatus Methanofastidiosia; order Candidatus Methanofastidiosales; family Candidatus Methanofastidiosaceae; genus Candidatus Methanofastidiosum; species Methanofastidiosum sp. The sequence continues at coordinate 3,934 of JAHKLW010000102.1, forward strand.
TGATCCATCCCTCAATGCAGAGCATTGTTAAGGAAATTCTCAAAGAGGATTTTATATTTCCCCGCGATATTATAGAAACAATAAAAAGCGACGATATAACATGGAAAAATTACCAAAAATTTTCACCTGCATATAAAAGAATCCGCATCGCGTATATTGATGCAGCGAGAAATCGTCCTGAAGAATTTGAAAAGAGACTTAAAAATTTCATTGAAAAGACAAAAGAGAATAAACAAATAGGATTTGGCGGAGTAGAAAAATACTACTAATTCTTTAAGAATCTACCTCAGCGATTATTACAACGTAATTTTTTCCATATTTCTTAGCACATTTTGGACAGGTAGTGTACCACATATACCATTTCTTGATCTCTAATTTTTTGCTTTTAGCATATTCTTTGAAATCATTACACCACTTGCCGGTTTCATTAAATTGACCTTCATAGACCTTACTCAAAAACTTCCCACTCAAGGTAACATTTTCAGCATTAGGGATTTCCTTGTCAACTGCAAGATATACATCCATGTTAAACTTTGAAGTATGATCTGAAAGACAAAGCCAATCTGGTATCTTAGCATTTGCAGTCTCAGCTTTTTCATTTAGTCTTTTCATTACACCTCCAAATTTATGGGCATGAAAAAGAGAGTAAATACTCTATCCTTCACAAATTTCTTATTCTTCCAATCAAAGGTCTTACCATCCCAGGGTTTTGGATTAAACTTCGGACAACATTCTTCTTGATCCATAATAACAACCTATTAACATGAAGAATAATGAATTAGATGGTATAAATTTTACGGTAGGATATTACGTATTTAATAAATCCAAAATACTTTTTAGTGCATTTTACATCAATCCATATTTTTTTCTTAAATTCTCTGTTACAAATTTGACATTTAGAAGAAACAACTTCAGGGCCTTCCATTTCTTAACACCTTTGTTTTTATAGATAACATAATTCAATTTAATTTCTTGAATGCCTCTTTTAAGATATAATATGAAGGTTTAATCCTTTCATGATACGTTGGAATTTCCCATTCTTTCCACCCATAGTACTCCATATTTATATTTTGAGTACTTATCCCATTTTTAGCTAAATCAACTCCAAAATAAAATCCTTCTACTTTTTCAGGCTTTATTCCTGAATACCTATAAAAGTCCCCCATTACATTTTTCGTTGAAGGGTCCATTACATTAAATAATTGCCAGGGTATCCTTATTTCTAAGTTACCATCTTTGAAAGAAAAATCTGTTAAAGAATTAAAATCTGATTCATACGGATTTCCATTTCCATAAAAGAGTTTTCCAGTTTCGTATTTAGAAAAGGGTACAGTAATTTTATCCTGTGGAAGATATAACTCTCGGTGCAGACATAAATCCATCCCTACAAAAATGCCGTTGTTTTTTAAGCTATTGTCGAGATTTAAAGGAATCATTCTATATTGTTCACCGTATATAAAATAGAATGAATCATAATAAGCATCAACTAGAATTCTTGAATTATCTTTCCCATTTATCTGGATAAGAAAATCGGCTGGCCTACTAAAATGAAGATTTCTTTCTTTGTCGATACTATTTCCTTGACCATTGATAGTATCGACAGGGATAAAAATAAAGTCTTTCTCAAAATCAAAATTTATTGGATTAATCATTAGATAAACATATTTCTCATCTGATTTTACATATAGGCTTACATTTTCACCAACATAAATGGGTTTATCCTCCTTCCATTCACTTATATTACCATCGACATAGCATATGCTATTTGTTTCGCCCGGGTCAAACGCCAATAATCCAAATTCCTGTTCATTGGTCTGTGGATTAGACCAATATGCCCTCGAATCCGGCATATCAAGATCCATTGTATTCCAAGTTCGTTTAAACCATTCGTCCTGCCATGAAAAAATTAAAGCACCGCAATACCCTTCATCATGTATATCCATCAATAGACTTTCCAAAATATGGCCCTGTTCTGATTCATCATGATTTCCTTGATTGAATCCTGTGTATATGCTATCATGCGCCTTACCTCTTGATGCAGGTATTCCAAACTCGGCTATAAATACCGGCATGGTATGCTTTTTGAATAAGTCTCTTAAGTAAGCTTTATAGGGATTTATCTTTCCATTACTGTCTATAAATGTGACATACTCTCTTTGATAATTGATAAAATCTGGATAATATGGGTATATGTGATAAGATGCAAACAAACCTGCGGGGAAGGTATTCTTTGTTTTAATATGTTCAACATTAACTTCTACTATATCTTCTTTTACTAGAGGTTCGTTTGGATGCTTTAGTATATCTGTTGGAGGCCAATTTGTGTAACTTAAAGGTCTTACGATCCCATATTTTTTCACTTCGTAATCAATAATTTCGTCTCCAACTTCGCACAAGAAAACTTCAAAGGGCGATGCCCCATTAGTATATAGATATGTTCCATCATAAGATGTTTTATTGGCATTATTCTTGTTTGTTTCTAATACAAAATTAGGATCCCATTCTATTCCTAATATCCACCCAATTACATATGGAGATACATTGCTTCTGTAAACTCCACTTGCAAATCCTGGGCGATCAACGAGAGTGGCATTTCCATGGATAATGTCAATAAGGTCCTTAGTGTCTTTTACAAACTCTTTTTTTATCCTTTCATTGGAAGCAAATGGATCATTTAATTCAGCTATGGAGTCTTCATTTACCCACACACCATGCATAAGATATAATGGCTTTTCGTGAATACTATTAAACAAATAGAGAGCCTCATAAAAATCAGGCTTTTGGGTAGTATAAACTCTGATAACATCAGCATTCATATCACTTATATATCCAAACCATCTAAAGTATTCTTCTTTTGTTATTGCAAGCTCTCCTGGCCATGTACCCGGTTTTCCTGCACCCATATTAACTCCTTTTAAGAACTCCTTTTTCCATGCTCCATTTTTATAAACATAGAAAGATCTGTCTTCCACTTTTGCAACGTAACTAATTCCATTTTCAACAAAGAAAGTATTATCTTTCGAAGTATTTACTTTTGGCACCTCAGAAACGCATGCTGAAAACAGGATAACGAGTATAAGTAATACTGTCATTATACCCTTCATTATTTAATTCCTCCTAGGATATGACAAACATTAATGATAAAAGTTGAATTAATTATTTTTTCAAAATCTCCGATTTAATCGCCCCGTTAATATTACTATCTCAAATATATAAATATATGTAAACCAATATCTTTCTGTCTTATCTTTTAATTATTTCAACAAAATCAAAAACATGCCAATTCCAATAATCAAGAACACCATGCTTGAAATTAATATATTTCTCATAAGTCTTAATTGCCCCATAGTTTTAGGTTTGCTCAATCCTCCAAAAGAAACTGACATCGAAAGGCCAATCCCAATACCTGCGGGTATGCCTAAAGTAAAGTTATTAAACATTACTTGACCATATACCACTCCAAGTGAAATACCTACTACTAACCAAAGCATCATTTGCTTTGTGAATCCTACTCTTTCTGGAACTAATGCATCTTTATCTTCTTTAATTTGAATTCTAAGAAGGGACAAAATTATATAAATCCCCATTAGAATTACCATAGCTCCAATTATTAATGATACGCTTGATAGTTCGGCCATAAGATATTTAATAATTGAATTTTTATAAATATTTGTATAATTCTATAAGGAGGGGGCAAATGGAGATCTACAAAGAATTTGTATTGAAACATTCAATTGAAATAGAGGCTTCTCCGGATAAAGTCTGGGATTTTTTTTATAATGTTCAAGAGAATTACAGAACCTGGCATCCAGAGGATCATATACTGTTCAAATGGACAAAAGGAAATCCTTTGGAAGTAGGGTCAACAATTTATTCTGAACAAAAAATGGGCGAAGAGATTGCAAAACTGAAAGGTACTTGCACTGAGGTAATCCCAAAAAGGAAGATAGTATTCAAGTTTGATTTTCCTACTTCTTTCATGTGCCCTAAAATTGAATGGCTAATTGAGCCACAAGAAAAAAATTCAATTTTTACGGCAGTTACGCATTATAAATTTGGAAAGTTATTCCTTAAATTCAGTAAGGGCAAAGTTGACGATATAATTGAAGCTACCCAAAAACATACTAAAGAAGAGAGAGAAAATCTCAAGAAGATCCTAGAAGGAAAATAATCATTGTATTGTCAAAGCAGCATAAATCGCACTCGATATGGCTGCAATTGTGCCTGCAAGAGAGTATTTTCTATAGGATACTACTTCATCTGAAGAAGATGGGCATGCTAATACCTCTATACACAAACCAATATAATGTCCAAATGCAAGACCTATAACGATAAAGACAAAGTGATTAAAAATGGTACTAACTCCAATTCCAATTAGAATGCCAAAAATAATCCCCAACAACATTCCTTCTCCTTTTTTAAGTCTTGATCTTGGCCTTACATGTGGACTATTTTTAATCGTAACGTGTCCAGCCATTACTAGAGCTACAATCAAAAATAAAGTATAGATAATGTGCATATATATCCCTTAACAATATTGGCTTTCTTAATATATATTATTTTCTTTTTATTGGAAAAAAATACTAGATAATTATAATACTAAATTAGGATATTTGAGAAGTATTTCCCTCATCTAGGAATCCTCCAATTGTCCTTTTGTCACCTATCCCAAGTATCCTTGAGATATGGTTCATGGGTAGTTCTTTTGGATTAAATATAACTATTTCAGGAGTTACTGGAGGAGTTGGTGGGACCTCAGGTTGATACTTTATTGTGTAATAGTTATCAGTTCCGCTTATCCTTGAAACGCCTGTTACGATAATGTTATTTTGTGAATCAGCAACTACCCCCCATGGCTCACCTAATCCTCCAACAGGATGGATGTCGTTCCAAAGTATCTTTCCGCCAGAACTATACATGATAGTGTAGTAATTTCTTTTTCCACTGACAACATAACCTCCAGTAACTATTATGTTGTTTTGAGAGTCAGAGTCGATGTCCCATGCAGTGCCGATAATTCCATCAATCCCCCCGGCAGCCCAGATTTCATTTCCGTTTGAATCATACTTTATTGTGTGAAATCTATTTAGATAATCGTTAGGATGGTTTGACTGAGCTCGGCCTGTAACTATTACGTTATTATGGGAGTCTGTTACAACGCCCCAAGCTTCATCCCAGCCAGCACCGCCATATTCTTTTGACCAAATTAAATTGCCATTTAAATCAAACTTAGCTGTATGATAATTTCTTGTGAATCCGCCCTTGGAAGAAGTTCCAGTTGCTATTATATTGTTTTGATTATCTACAGTAACGTCGTATGCATAATCAGTGCCTCCAGCGTTATGACTCTTTGTCCAAATAACATCGCCATTGGGGGTATATTTTATCATATAGTAATTTGCTCCAGAAGTCCCTGCTACTATAATGTTGTCTTGGAAATCAGTTGCTACGCCAAAAGCTGTACCAAAAGGTCCCGATGTTCCAGTAGTCCAGAGTTCGTTTCCATTTGGGTCGTATTTGATAGTATAATACCTAGAACTGGATTGACCTGTGACGATAACATTATTTTGCGAGTCAGCAGCCACGGCCCATGCAGTATCATTACCCCCACTATTGTAGCTCTTTTCCCAGATTAATGTACCGTTTGGATCGTATTTAATAGTGTGGTAGTTCCCTCTATAAGAAAGATCATAGGAAACGCCTGTTACAATAACATTGTTAAGCGAGTCAGTTGCAACTGAATATGCCCAATCATCTCCCACGCCATGATAGTCTGCCCACCAGACCAAATTCAAGCTCGAGGAATAGACGAAACTTACTGATAAAAATATCAATAAAACTAAAAAATATATGCCTTTTTTTGTATTCATATCTTGCTTTTTTAGATTTGGTATATAAATTTTACCCATAATCTTGAATTCTAGCAAAAAAAATATACTTATTAATATAATTTAATAAAAAAATACCCAACTAGAACTACCCCCCATTGCTAGTTGGGTGTGTTGGAGGTAAAAAAGAAAATATTTATTTAGTTAGCGGGGGAAACTTCTTTCCATACCAGTAAGTATGGATAAGATAGTAAGATAAGAAGGCTACGATTATACCTGTAAACCAAGTATACATCCCTAATCCCGGAATTAATAATTGCGAACCTACAGCAATTACAATTCCAAGATAAAGGGATAGTGCGCCACACATGTTTATTCCTTTTTTATTGGCAATATCTAGGTAAATTGCTCCCAAGATTCCAAGAACCATTACCCCTGTAGAAAGCCAAGATGGCCAGCCAGAGCCCAGTATCAGCCCTTTAGTTGAGTAGAACACTATTAGCGCCGCCATTACTAAAAGCCCAATTATTGCACCATAATCTGTTTTGCCTCTAAAGTCATAGTAACCTTTTCTTGAGTATAGCTCGTCTAGTTTAATATTTTGTTTTTGTATAATCCAGAAATCAGCTATTAATACCCCTGCTACAGGCCCCAAAAATGCTCCGTACCCTAAAAGCCATGTCCAGATATATGCATTTGGATCTGCAAGGAATCTCCATGGCTGCATGATTATCCCTATGATACCAACAAGAATTGTTGTCCTCTCCCAGTTTAGGTATTTTGGAATTGGATGCATGAAATCATTTATCGGTGCAACCATATTTGCAGTGACATTTGTAGTTAAAGTTGCTAGAATGATAAATACTAGCCCAACGAAAATAAAGAAAGCGTTTTCTGTCTTTATCATTAGGGCGACTGGATCCCAGATTGCTTCTCCGTATATCAAGACTGTTGCCGATGTAACTGCAAGTCCAATAAATGAATATGCAGTCATTGTTGTTGGAAGTCCTAATGTCTGACCTATATACTGTACCTTTTGAGTTTTAGCAAATCTTGTGAGGTCTGAGATATTAATTGCTATTGGAGCCCAATAAGCTACCATGGCGGTAAGAAATGCCGGCCAGATTGCCCATGAAGCTGTTGTTGGCTGCCCAAGTATCGGCCCCCAGTCACCTCCGGCTTTAGCAAATGCCCACCAAAGGAGTCCTATTCCTATAAGCAGAAGAATCGGAGCTGATATATCATTAAGCCATTTTATTCCTGGCGCTGATTTACCAGGTGGCGAGTAGTAGCATATGACTACAGTTATTATCCAAGAAATGAAGAAAGATACGACTAAATGTGCTGGAAGATTAAAAAATCCAATTATCCCGGCTATCCCCCCATAACCCTTTGGACTTAATGCGATAAAGATTCCATCTAATGCGAAGGCCATTATCATAGTCTGGATACCAAACCATCCTGCGGCTACAACCCCTCTCAAAAGTGCAGGTATATTTGCACCAAAAATTCCAAAACTACTTCTCAAAAGAACAGGCATTGGTATACCATATTTAGCCCCTGGGAAAGAGTTCAATACTAGAGGTATTAAGATTATTAATTGACCTAATGCGATGGTCCCTATGGATACAACCCAGTTGAATCCTGCTGCAATCATACTTGCGGCTAGCATCCAAGTAGGAACGCAAACGGACATACCTACCCAGATTGCAAAGAATTCATAATATCTCCACGTTCGTTTTTCTAATGGAACAGGTGCTAAATCTTTGTTATAAAGCTGCGAATCCGGCAATTTTTCAGTTAACTCGAATCTACCTTCTACCCCCCTAATAATTCCTTTCTTTGTCATTTTTCACCTCTTTTATTATTCTAAGAACTCTTCAATTTCTTTTACAATGGCCCCTTTGTCAAAATTAGGCATATCGAAACCCGCTCCAATCTCTTTTAGTTTGGGAAGACCTCTCTGTTTTACCCCTTCTTGGATCATTTGAATAAATATACCGGGCTCTTTGACTTGAGGGTAATCAAGATTATCTATCTCCGGTTTTCCCCCCCATCTTGGGTCAGAACCGCTTGATCTAACTCCACATGAAGGGCTGCCGTCAAGTCCTATAAGAACTATTTTGCAGCCATCTTTAGATAGCTCCTCTATTTGATCCAAAATAGGCTCTATGGCGCCTCTAGACACCTTTCGGTACATTGCATTATCGTACTGTTCCCTTACATACCACCATCTTCGCAAACCTGCGTAGACAGTTTCTGGGCATGGAAGTTGGACTATGCCGTAGTTATACTTGTGTAAGATATCTATGAGTTCTTTTATCATATCTGGAAAGAATGCAAATCCATTGACTTTTGCATTTTGATTGAGGAGACAGTGGGCCACTACTGCCACCTTCCTTGCTCTTTGATCTTTTTCTAACATAGTACCAATACTATATTATCTTTACAAATAAATATCTTTTGTGAAAAGAATATGTAAAAATATGTAAAATTATACCAAGAAAAGATCCCTGCCCTTTTGAGTTAGGTCTACAACTTTGTTTCTACCACTAATGGATATATTCAAATAATTTGTTTCGATAATTTGTCTATTCTTTTTTTTATTGTTGGCCTAGTTATGTTAAATTCAACACCTATATCTGAAAAAGAGGGTTTATACCCTGATTTATTCTTACCATATACAAACCTTAGTATCTCTAAAAGGTCCTCAGATAATGTTTTCCCATATCGGAGTTCGATTTCTTTCGTATCTTTTTTTAGATACCTTAATTCTTTTTCATTTACGAGCTGGGGATCAATGGGAACTAGTATTACCAAGTCGTTGAGATACGCCAAATCCCGGATATTCTGAAAGAAATTTAAAGTATTTTTAAAATTATATTTAGCTAGGAGATAATCAATCCTGTCCAACAGGATAACACTTTTTCTAGGCAAATTTAAAATATATTTTTCAATTTTTCGGAGATTAAATAGCTCACCATTATGGCCTTCTTCATGAAACCAGAGATATTTGTAATTACCATTGAAATATTTTTGAAATTCTTTTTCTGTTGCCCTTGAGATCACTACACTCTCATACCCTATTTTTTGAAGGTCCTTAAAGGCTTCGAGCGATATCGTAGGGGTTAATTCTTGAACCGTGTATATATTCCCATCTTCCAGCCTAAACTTCATTAATTGCCTTTTCATCTCGTCTTCGGCTCGTTTTCTTTCAGTTATATCTCTGGCAATGCACAAAATATATGGCCTTTTATCCAGTTCAATTATTCTGCTACTAAGCTCAACGGGAATTCTTTTTCCATTTTTTGTTATATGCGTAGTTTCGTAAAATAAAGACTTGTTTTCAGATATTTTTTGAATTCTCTTTAATATATAATTGTGATATTCAGCGGGTTCTATATCATTTACCCTCATACTCCTAAGTTCACTCTTTGCATACCCTAATCTTTGGGACGCAGTTTCATTTACTTCCAAGAAATTTCCATTATAATCGTGAATAAATATGGCATCATTTGCACTGTCAAAAAGAGTCCTAAATTTCTTTTCCGCGTCTACCAATAATTCTTCAGTTTTCTTTCTTTCTGTGATATCAACACCGACGGAGATGTAAAAAACTATATTTCCATTTTCATCTTTTATGGGTGAGTTACGCCAGAGGATATATTTTATTGAGCCATCTTTACACAACCAAGTATTTTCATGATCCCAATACAGGTCTTCCCCAGATATAATCTTCTCGCTGACACCTTTCATGTAAGGCTTAATATCTGGAGGTATAAACTCAAGCCACTTCTTCCCCAGTACATCCTCATTTGAATACCCAAGTATCTTTTTTCCATAAGTATTGAAACTAGTAATCGTTGTATCATTATCCCATGTAAGAATAATTGCATTTGCAGTTTCTATTATACTTTCTAAAAATTCTTTTTTATGTGAAACTATTTCTTCTTTTTCGGGGATATTTTTATCAGTGGTATCCATCTTATACTTAATAAATAGGTATATATCTTTAATAAGAGTTACGTTAGGAAGACTTACCTAGATTTTTATTGTGGGCCCCTTTTGAATAAAAAGATATATAAATGGGTCAACTATCCTAAGAACATGGAAATAAAAAGTAGTCAGATTATAGGGGCAATTGCAGCTTTGTTCGGATTTATCCTCATTGTTTCTAGCATAGTTAAGTACTCTTTAGATTTTTTGCCTTTAGAACAGGATGGTGTTTTTGCAGTGGGTTTTGTTCTCGTCGTAATTGGCCTTATTATAGCCTCTAAATTACCAGGACAGGATTAGTCTTTAAAAATTTTTTATACTCTTTTAAAACGGTCAATTGAAAAGGTTCTTGTTCTAATTAAAAAAGCATGTGCAACGTTTTCTTATTCTAGTAGTATTCTTCTAAAACTTTTATAACAGCCGAAAAATCTTCTTCCTCATAACCTAACTCTTTTGCTTTAAGATATGTCTGAAGATTTAAATTGGTGAGTGGAATATGCGCCCCAATTTCATTAGCTGTTTCTGTTATTAATTTTAGGTCTTTGATACCATTTTTTATGGCGCCTTGTAATGGGAATTCCCCGGTAAGGTAGTTTTTATATTTCATCCTATATAGATCATTTGAGACTTGACCTGAAAATATTATTTCAAAAAGATTATTCAGATCAATGCCCCCTTTCTTTGCAAAGGTTATCATTTCAGAAAATCCTTCCATCATGTGCAGTATCAATAAGTTTACCGATAGTTTTATCATAGACGCTTTTGGTATCTCGCCACAGTAAGTTATCTTATCCCCCATAGTTTCAAATAAAGGATTAAGATTTTCTATAATCGCTGAATCCCCACTAGTTAATATAATTAGTTTCCCATCCTCCGCCGGTTTTTTCGATCCAGAAACAGGTGCGTCAATATATTTTGCACCGTATTTACTCAATTGCTCTTTTATTTTAATTGAGAAAGAAGGAGATATAGTCCCCATATTAATAATTGTTTTACCGTTAAGAATTGTTTGATCTTTTATATTGTCTATAAAGGTTGACTCTATGACATCAGGAGTTGTCAACATAAATATTATTGTGTCGGCCCATTCGACTAATTCTTGAACCGAATCGGCAACTAAAGCGCCGTTGGCCCTTAGATCCAATAATTTCTCCTTTGTACGATTATAGCACATGAGCTTATACCCAGATCTTAAAATATTTAAGGCCATTGGCTTTCCCATGACTCCAATTCCAATAAAACCAATTTTCATCTTATCGCCTATGGATTTATTGGATTCTTTAGTTTATATTAATTAGGTATTGTCTTAAGTACAACATATAATTTTATAAAAGACGTTGCCTGTTTTCATTTGTGATTCTAATGAAGGTACATATCAAACAAGAAGAATGTATTCTATGTGGAAATTGTAGTTCCACATGCCCTGAAGTTTTTATACTAGTTCCAGGAGAAAGTTCCAAAATTACTGAAGAATATAGGGGCGATACTGATTCTGAAGGAGAAATTGACCAAAGTTTAGTTGAGTGTGTACAATCGGCAATAGATTCCTGCCCTGTTAGCATTATCTCCACGGAATAAGATAATATCGCTATATTATTCATCGAATCATAGATTAAAAAGTATAAAAATATATCATCATATTGTGGAAATATTAGATAACAATCTTACGGGAGATAAGTGAATTTTTTGACAAATGTTTATTTTATAAAAATGACGAATAAAGAGCAAATAAGTCAAGATGCGAAACAACTTCTTAAAACTGTAGTTAATAATGAAGGGGTATCTTTAGAAGAGAAAATACCAATTAAAGTTCATTTTGGTGAAGAAGGAAATATTACATATCTTAGTCCTAGTTATTATGATGGAATAATTGAATATTTAAGAGAAAATAATGTTGAATCTCGTTTTATTGAAACAAACGTGTTGTATAGGGGGAAGAGAGACACTAGGAGAAAGCATATCTTGCTTGCTTATAGGCACGGATTTACTAAAATTCCAGTAATAATAGCTGATGGAGAAATAGGTGAAGATTATATTAATGTAGAAATAAATAAAAAAAACTTATCAAGTTGTAAGATTGCTAGAAAAATTGCTGAGCAAAAACAAATGATAGTGGTATCACATTTTAAAGGACATATAGGGGCAGGATTCGGAGGTGCAATAAAACAACTTGGGATGGGATGTGCTGCTAGAGGTGGAAAGCTTGAACAGCATGCTAACACGATTCCTATAATAAATCCTCTTGAATGTAAGAAATGTAAAGAATGCACTAAAAAATGCCCCTCTGACGCCATAAATATTGATTTGTTTTCTAGAATTAGCAAGCAAAAATGCATAGGATGTGCTGCCTGCATATCTATCTGTCCACACGGAGCAATAAAAATTAACTGGATTGGGACTATTTCCAATAAGTTCTATGAAAGAATGGCCGAATATGCCTATGCTGCTCAAAAGGACAAGCAGATTATCTACATTTCATTTGCCATAAACATAACTAAGAACTGTGACTGTGAGGGACATCCTATGAAGCCTTTTGTAAGGGATTTGGGAATATTTGCATCGACAGACCCAGTAGCAATTGATATGGCATGCCTTGATAAACTATCTGAAAGGGAGAATAGAACCGTATTTAGAAGAGGTAGGCATATCTTGGATTTCAGTGAAGAGATAGGGTTAGGAACCAAGGGGTATAATCTTATCGAAATAAATCACTAATTTATTCTTTTCCAAATATTGACTTAATGAAATTCTAGTCACCATTTTGAAGCTGGAATCCCACCCTTGCCCCAGTTTGCCTTGGGTATTTCAGTGATTAATACTTCAACTGCGTCAAGCGGTGCACCAGTTATTTCACTTACACATTTTGATACTTCTTTGATCAGTCTATCATTTTTCATTTCATCAGTATTTTCTTTCCATAAATATATTTCTACAAGAGGAATAATATCACCAGTATTCTATAGATACCATTTATTAAAAAGTTAATGTTTTATAAATTATCCCACAACTTTTCTTTTCTGTAAGCCATGCCTTGAAATGTCGCTATCAGTTCATTATGCTCGTTTAATACACGGATATTGTAAGTTGCAATTTTTGAATTTATTGAAACTTCTTCTGCCTCTGCAAATAAAGTCCCCTTAGATACTGCTTTCAAAAATGAAATATTCACATTTAAAGCGACGGCAATATTTCCATGAGTATTTGCTGCAATTGCAAAAGTAAAGTCGGCTAGAGTAAAGATTGCTCCTCCGTGCACAGTATTAACAGAATTGAGATGAAGATCACTGATTTTCATTTTTGCCTTTGCACAACCTTTTGATACTTCGACTAATTCTATACCTATCTGTTTTGCGAATTTATCATTTTCCGAGAATTCGTTAATAAAGTCCATTGAATCACCAACATAGTACGATTTTTATATATTTATTATTATTTGAATATTTCCCACCTATACCCTTTATATCCATTCAATTCAAGATGTTATCAAGTCTGGCATATACTTGAAAGATCTTGAAACTTTGATAAATTTAACAATATTTATGAGAAAAGATTCACATCTGATGTGAAGCCGGCTAGAGTGACCGTCGAAGTATCAAAACTTCCAAAAAACTCAAACATTAAAATATCCTGTATTGCCTATAAAAACATTATTGACTAGAACACATTTGCAAAGTATCGCTTAATCTTATAAGACGAATTAATATTTTTCAATTATATAATCTTTAGTTCAAAGATGTAAATTAATCGGAGATATAATATATGAATGGCAATAACAGGGGCAATATTAAGCAAGGAATGCAGGTATCTATCGTACTGAAACAAGACCAGCGCTCTGGAAAACTAACAAATGGTATAGTAAAAGATATACTTACCAATTCTAGCACTCACCCTCACGGAATTAAGGTACGACTTACAAGTGGAGAAGTGGGGCGCGTAAAAGAGATACTTCAAAACAAAACTTGAAACATTATATTATAAGAAGAATTAATCTAGAATTATCTCTACTCTTTTTTTACCTTTAACTCATAGTGACTGGGTAGGTCATCTTTATCGTCCTTTAAGTCATTGCTCAACACAATAAATCTTTCTGCGATGCCATTTTCTTGATTTCTTTCAATTATATTTCCCTTATTCACCGTTATAGTTGTATCTGCTATGAATATTACATCTTTTCCTATAGATGCTTCTATAAATAAAGTTTTATTTTCATCTTTTTTTATGAGTTTTATAGGTTCCCATGGATTTTCATTTAGTATTGTCCTTAATTTTTCTTGTTTTTTTTTCTCTAATTCGTCTTCAACAAGTTTGATTGCATATGGGTAGAGACCTTGTATCCAAAAATCAAAGACCCCATTATAATTTGATGGAAGTGATATAGATTTTAAGAAATGATTATCCCGTAAATGTACATATGCTTCATTAATTCTATCGGGAGACCAGTCTACAAACTCTTTAACAACATTTTTTGGTCCAATTCCATCTTTTTTTTCTTTAATCAATTCTCTATATAAAAAAAGAAGTAAGTTATTATAATCTTCTTTACTGGCCATAGCAACAATTCCTATTAGATTACTTCCTTAAATAAGTAACTATTATAATTGAGGAGTTGATAAATCCAAGAAGGATAGATAATAATATATATGCAAAGACAAAAATAATAATAGATAATATTAAGGGAGATAAACAGTATGAAGAATAAAATTATTTTGATTAGTACAATATTTTTTATTTCTATTATTTTAATTGGATGTGCAAATCAGCCACCGCCAAATTTTGAGAGTACTTCTTGGAAATTAGATTCATACGTGGGTAGTTTAGGAAATCTTGTTAGCCCGATATCCAACAGTAAGATGACTTTAGAATTCAATGATGGAAGGATATCAGGATCATCGGGCTGTAACAGCTTTTTTGCGAAGTATACAGTCGAAGGCAAGTCAATGTCATTTGGACTAATTGGCGCTACAAAGATGTACTGTTCTAATCCAAGCGTAATGGAACAAGAGCAAACATACTTTATGAGGCTAGAATCAGTAAAGTCCTACAAAATTGAAGGGAACAAGCTGACTCTGATTGATGCTAACGGCAAGACTGTATTGATATTTTCCAAAAATTGATTTGATTTATAAAGGAATCAAATACCCGTCCTATTAAGATGCAAAAAAACCAGAAAGATGCTAAAAACAACTATAAGTATAATAAATTTTATTTTTTGAAATCTATCATACTCTGAGTTTGTTTCTTCAAAATCTTTGGGCGGTAATAATCGTGGTAATTTCATATAAAAATCATTAGAATCTAGAAGTTCATGCTTTGATTCAGGATGTTTTTCTTCTATTTTGCCTGTAGGAAGTAACGGCATTTCTTAACCCTATCTAGAATTAATTCAAGCCTTTTTAATACTTTGTATGAATCTTCTCAAAATAAAATAATAAAAAATAAAATTTAATTTATGGAATAACAAAGTCTATTGTGATTGTATCAAATACTCCATTCGGAGAATATGCTATCAACGTCACTTTGTAAGTGCCTGATGGAACGTTTGGATCTACTGTAAAGATGGCAGAATATGTACCTATATTGTGGGCCGTTATCTTCTGGGCATCTGGTTGGACTGATACCGTAACACCTACTGGCAGACCTTCAAATCTCACTCTTGAATCGTTCTGTGTGAAGAATCCTCTGTTTCCCACAGCCCGAATGCATTGTTTTCAGTATCGAGGCATATTGCAAGATATCCATATCCCGGTATCTTTGTTTTTGGCATTACCATTTTTCCACCTAGCTTCTCAACTTTTTTGATGTCAGCATCTATTGATGAGACTCCAATATAGTTTGTTATTCTTTTACTTGGATCTCCCCTCTTTCCCATTCCCCCGGAGATACCTTCTTTCCCATTTTCATCAACAGTTGAAATACCGTAATATTCAATTTCTCCGGGCATTCTCTCAATTTTCCATCCGAATAATTCTTTATAGAATTTTTTTGCCCTGTCAATGTCATCAACAGGTACATCAAAATGCACAATTGTTGGCATGTGTATTATTAAATTTAATAGGATATAAATATTTTTGTAAAGAAAATAGTTATTAATTTAGTTATTCCCCAATTATTTTTATTAACGCCCTCTTTTTTCTTTGCCCGTCAAATTCACCATAGTATATCTCTTCCCATGGCCCAAAATCAAGTTTTCCGTTGGTGATTGCTATCACAACTTCTCTCCCCATGAACTGTCTTTTAATATGAGCGTCACCGTTTGTTTCTCCAGTTCTGTTATGTCTATAAAGTTCTGGATTATGGGGAATATTTTTTTCCAACCAGTCTTTGTAATCTTGGTGTAATCCTGATTCTGCATCATTTATAAAAACACTAGCAGTTATGTGCATGGCATTTACAAGACACAATCCTTCTTTTATCCCACTCTCAGCTAAAGCCTCTTCTACTAAGGAAGTTATATTAACGAATTCAACTTTATTATTTGTGTTAAACCATAGTTCTTTCTTAAAGGACTTCATAGATTAAAATAAACAAATGCCTTTAAAATTTTTATTATCCTGACAATAATCATGTGGGGGTTGCACTCCCCACATGGCCTGCACAAATATAGGAAAAGGTGATCAATTATTTGCACAGTTGATTTGGAAATATATGGATATCTTAAAAGTATATTGTTTCTTTTATAACAATATACTAGGATAATGTCAGGCGTCAAACATTCTTATCTTACTATCATGACTGACGAATTTGCGTTATGCAGTACTTTCTCGGAAACGCTTCCTAAGAATATTCTATCGATAGCAGATATACCTTTTGCCCCCATTACGATAAGATCATCTTTTTTTGATATTTTTATAATTTCTTCATCGGGGGACCCCTCAATTATCTTTTTGGTAATTTTTAATCCGCTTGCAGAAGCCAAGCTCACTATTTCGTCCAATAAAAGAGCGCCTTCTTTCTTCATCTTTTTTCTGATTTCTTTGATTTCAGTATCGTCAGTGTAAATCACAGGTGAATAAGGGGGTCCAACGTAAGCACTTATTGGTACATGCACTACGTATAGTGCAATTAACTCAACATCCATTTCTTTTGCCAAATATATTGCTTTTCTTGCCGATCTTTTTGACGATTCAGAACCGTCAACAGGTGTTATTATTCTTTTAAATTCTTTTTCCATCTTATTATATAGGTACTAGCATTTTATAAATTTTACCTAACGAATTAAGATTAATATGAAAAATCTTAAATAGATCTTTTACTTAACAGCTGCATGACAAAAATAAACTTTTCAATGCCGATAATTTTTGTAGATGACATCAAAGTTTCAAAGGATTTTTATCGAAATATATTTTCCCTTGAAGTCAAATTGGATTTTGGAGAAAATATTGTATTTAAAGATGCATTTTCAATTTGGCAAAAAAATCGTGCAGAAGATATAATTTTTGAGAACAAGATAAGCTCTGGAAAAAGAGAAGTACATAATAATGTTGAACTTTATTTTGAAACAATTGAGATTGAATCCATTTGGGAAAAGATACTTTTAGCAAAAGTCGAAATTATTCATCCAATTAAAGAAGAATCCTGGGGTCAGAGAGTATTTAGAATATACGATCCTGACAAATTCATTATAGAAGTGGGGGAACAGATGGTTGAAGTAATAAAAAGATTTCATAGAGTAGGACTCTCTAACGAAAATATTTCTAAGAAAACTCAAATGCCTTTAGAAATAGTTAAGAAATCGATAGCTGAAAAAGATTAATATTCATAATTCTTCTAAATCTATTAACCTTTGAGAAGCTTTTGATACTTTTTTCCAGTCTTTAGCTTTTGTGCAATATTCCACTGCTTTTTCAGTGGCTGAAATTGCTTCTTGTCTTTTTTGAAGGCAACTATAAGCAAACCCCATATTCAAGTAGGCATTTCCAACTCCATCCCAGTCTACACATTTTGAACCATATTCAATGGCTTTTTTCGAGATGGTGATAACATCTTCATGCTTTTGCAAATTAAGCAAAGAGTATCCTAAGTTAAAATAAGCCTTACATACACTTTTACAATCATTAGCTTTTTGACTATGGTGAATAGCCTTCTCACAAGCTTCTACAGCTTTTTTGTATTCTTCAATATTACTATAGACATATGCCAAGTTCAGATAAGCATTTCCAGAAACTTTATTGTCTCCAGCATTCTCACTGCAAGCAACAGCTTTTTTTAGTGCATCTATTGATTTATCAATAATATTGAGATTGCTGTATGCAAATCCGATATTGAGATAAGCATTTCCCACTCCTTCATTATATTTTGCTTTCTCAGAATAATAAATTGCCTTTTCTAATATACCTATTGCCTCTTTATGTTTTTCAAGATCAATGATAATAAATCCCATATTGATGTACGCTTTTGCAACTAGCTCCCAACTTTCAAGTAAAGTTCCATGATTAATCAGCATGGTATAACAGGATATGGATTCTTTATATTGTCCATTCAAAAGAAATGTATTCCCTCTTTCAAAATACCTCTTTAAGATTATTTTATAATGCCCCGCTTTCTCATTATTTAGGCCAAGAGCGATGATTTCTGTGAATGATTTGTCTGCAATTGCCCAATTGCCAGACTCTAGCCCATGTTCTAATGATTTATACAGATTTTCAAATGATTCTTCTTTTTTCCCAATTAGTTTATGTGAAATTCCAGAGTAATAATAACCCTTAGAAAGATTTTCATTGTCCTCGCCCTTTTTACTTAGTGAAATACCTTCATTGAATAAGCTAAGTGCTTCTTGAACTCTATTCATTTGCAAAAACTGTTGCCCTTTGGAGAAACATGTCGATATATGCCCGACATTCTCCTCGCTTGCCATAAAAAACACAAAAACAAAGTATATATAAAACTATATATGTCACTTCGTGAATATCTTAAAAATATTATCTCTAAACCAACCCATATTCAACAAATTTTTTTTTTCTCCCACAAACCGGACATTTAAAAGTTCTAAGCATAAGATTTCGGGATAGCTGTTGTCTTTCTAATTCATCCATAGGTACTTTATGGGCATCACATTCATAATTTGGATTCATTTTTCACCTATTCAATTTTTTTCGCATAAGTTTTATTACAATAATCACATTTGTAAAACTTGACGTAATCACCCCGATAATCTCCTTCTTCTATAAATTCTAGAACATTTCCACAGTCTTTGCAACGCTTTGGCTCTTCATCTAGATTTATTTCATTATTTATATAGTTCATTCTAGGTTTATTTGGAGTTTTCTCAATCAATCTTTTTTTAAGTATATTGAATTCATCCAAAGTGATTACATTAGATTTTCTTAATTCGTTTAATCTTTCAAGATTAGATATTATTGCTTCTGTGTTCGTTTTTTTCTCATTTACATCTTCAAAGTCATTTGTATTTTCTGAATAATCAAAGTCAATGTTAGAATCATAATTTTCTTTTTGGTTAAAGTTCCCATATATTCCATTTCTTATGAGTCTGACCACTATTTCAGCATCTTCGTGGGAGAGGCCAGAGATAATAACTTCATCGGACTCAAATCTGCTGTTTAGGTAAACTTCAGTTGAAAGAACTCCTTTTTTCATTCTGACGTTTGATATGTCTTTAAAGTGATAATCATTTACATATTTTTTTAATCCTAATATGCTAGGGTCTCTAAAAATAATACGGTAGTTTGTTATATAGATCTTAGCAGGAGTTGTAAAGGCTCCACCTTTCTTTACTCTTGACTGTTGTGCAGCGTACAATACTTCCTCACTTGGAAGCAGTATGCTTTCTATATCTTTTTCAACTTTAAAATTTTCCATTGCCTCCAATATTTTAGAATAACTTAATTTAAAAATTTATTCAATGCTTCAAGGGTGCTTAATTAGACTTAGCTTCTTTTTTTAGTCCCAATGGTATCCAAGTTATTGCCTGTAAAGTCCCCTCGACTATTACCGAGATTAGAAATATCGCAATGTTTTGATATATGTTATAATTTGTTGCAAAGAAGAATAGCCACAATATTAAAAAGATTAACCAAGAAGATGCCAATACTATAGAAACTACAAGTCTGCCAAACATGTTGTAATTAAGTGATTTATTACTATCATCCCAATTCATATGATCCACCTAAAATTAGATATATTCTAAAATTTATATCTCTTTCTAATCTAATAAAAAATACACGAATAGAATTATATATTGGCCCATCTCTATGACTTTGGTGATATATTGAAAAAGCCAAAAATTATAATGCACAATACTATGAGTATTGATTCCTCTTTAAAAAATTTTGAATGTGACATAGGCTCACATTATCAAGTTGCTGGGAGTTACGAGGCTGATGCACATCTTATTGGTTCGATTACTGCAAAAACTGGTTTAGAGATGTATTCTGACAGTATACCTCCTGAGAGAGAATCTGATTTTAGGAAAAAAGATTATGCAAAAGAAGACAAAAGACCTTTTTGGATCATAGTTGATACAAAAGGCTCGCTTAAAGGTATCATGCATATGTATCGAAGATTTGAATACTGTAAAGATGTTATAATTCTTTTATCAAAAAACTCACCAGCAGATTATATTAAATATCTTGAAGATAGGGAGTATGATTATATTTTAGCGGGAGATGATAAAATTGACTTTCATCAAGCGCTTGATAAGCTTTATTCTAAATACAATATAAGAAAAATATTAACAGATACTGGTGGAACTCTAAACTCTGTTTTATTAGAAAAGGGTCTAATCGATGAAATAAGTCTGATAGTTACACCATTTATTGTTGGCGAAACTGCTCAATATCTATTTAAATCGTTGCAGAAAAATAAATCTTTTACTCTTGAATTAAACAGGGTAGAAGTTCTGCAGAAGAATTATGTTTTTATAAAATATAATGTTCTTTATTAAATTATAGCATTGTATCCAACAATTTATAGAGAATAAGGATGTATTATAGTATTCAAACTAAAAGAATGCTTAACATTAATTCTTCTTTTTTGACTATTAATTAAATTATTTTGTAGATTATTATTAAACAATTGATGTTACTAATTAAATAAAATTAATATTATAGAATTATTTATTAAAATAATGAATAATTAATAATGGATAATTTTAAATAATCTAACAATCATATAATATTTTGCACAGGTCGAAACTTCACTGGAGTAATGCGGAAGTAACGCCTTACCGTAATACTTTGCCTCTATGTAACAGGCCTTAAAAACTTGTTATATATGCTTCGTGTTCTTTAAGGAAATACGCTCTGGTCTTGGTCAAATCCTTAATCAAACATTGCGTTTGAAGGAAAGAAAAGGCATGCTTCATGCTTATTTCTTTTGTCTCCTTGGATTTAGATTGTTTCGAGACGTCGAAACAAACTAGAGTCTTCACATATTCCATTGAAGCGACAAACTGTGCATTTTTTTATTATTGTTTAAACTATTAATATACGCTTTTTTCTAAATCTATAAATAATAGACTTAACATTTTATATATTATCATCCTAGATATAAAGAATTTAATGGAATGATAATATGAGAAGAATAGCTTTTTTGGGATAGTATTGGTTGCTATGTTGTTATTTTCAGGATGTGCTACAGAAA